>QIGV01000084.1 GCA_003230085.1 Gammaproteobacteria bacterium | reverse complement strand
AAATGTATTCTGCAATACAGACCGGGCAATCGCTGGGTATGCAGACACTGGATCAATGCCTGGTGGAGCTTTTGGCTGATGGCTTGATCAGCAAGAAGGATGCAATGGCCAAGGCGGCCAGTAAGGAAACGTTTAAAGACTGAATTATAGATTTAAACCGCAAGGGGTTGTCATTTCCTGCGAGGGTCGTTATTTAATGGCCGAAACCACCGGCTATGTCGGTAGTAGGTGACTTCCATATGACGTAAGCTTTATGGCTCAAAGCTATTGAATCTTAAATTCTTGAGCCCTGAGGTACTCTACTCCGGTATAAAAACCGCGCGGCCTCCTGTCTCAAGCTGTCGTAGCGGATAGCCATAGAGATTGTCCAGATTTTCCAGGGTCAAAATCTCATCTGTTCGCCCCTGATTGATGATTCCCTCCCCGCAGACTAACAGCACATGGTCGCAAAACCGTGCGGCTAGATTCACGTCATGCAGTACCATGACCAGCGCGCGGTCAGGTTGACACAGGTGTTGGGTCAGCGTCTTGAGTGCCTGGATTTGATGCCTTAGGTCCAGGTGGTTGATGGGTTCATCCAATAGGCTTAAGTTAGGATTCTGGATCAGCAGGGTTGCGATCTGCAAACGTTGATGTTCACCGCCGGAGAGCGTGCTGACATCACGGTGTGCCATCCCGTCCAGTTCCATGGTTTGCAAGGTACGCAGGGCCTTGTCGATATCCTCCTGATTTTCCCACTGCCAGCGTTTTAAATAGGGGTGGCGACCGATCAGGGCGGATTCCAGCACAGTGCTGGGAAACAGTTCACGATTATCCTGGAAGAGAACGCCGATCTCCCTGGCTATCATGCGGGTGTGTAGTTGCAAAAGCGGTGCGCCTTTCAACAGGATCTCGCCGTGATCAGGTGGTCGCAATCCCGCCAGCGTCTGCAATAGTGTCGTTTTACCGATACCGTTCTGACCCAGTATGCCCCAGCATTGGCCCGCGCCGATCTTCAGTGACAGATCTTCACAGACAGTTTTAGTGCCGATAGAGATAGACAGATTTCGTAATTCGAGCAAGTTCATCGGGTACTGTTTTTCTGCAACAGATAAAGAAATACCGGCACACCAATGATGGCGGTCACAATGCCCACGGGCAGCTGTTGAGGGGCCAGCAGGGTACGTGCCAGGGTGTCAGCAACAATGACCAGGCTGCCACCCATTAATACGCAGGCAGGTAGCAAGATGCGGTGGTCATGGGCACCCAGCAGACGCATGAAATGAGGAATGATGAGTCCCACAAAGCCGATATTGCCGGCAAAAGTGACCGCAGTGGCAGTCAGCAGGGCTGAGATCACATAGATCTGCATGCGCAGTGTATTCAAGGGTATCCCCAGGGCGCTGGCCCGTAGATCACCGCGCACCATAACATTCAGGTCGCGGGCCATGGGCAATGACAACAGCAGTCCGGCCAATAAAACAATGACGCCTGTAATGGACGTATTGGTTTGACTCAAGTCACCCATTAGCCAGAACAACATTCCACGCAAATGGGTATCGGGACTGATCACCAGGATAAAGCTGATCAGCGCCCCCCAGCCCGCGGCGATCACAACCCCCGTTAGCAGCAACCGGGTTGGTGTCCAGCTACCTTTGTGCTCATGGGCCAGAACAAAGACCAGTAGAATCGAGAGGATGGCGCCAAAAAAAGCACTCCCCGTGATCCACAAGCCGCCCAGACCGAGCAAGATCGCTCCCAATGCGCCCACGGACGCACCACCTGAGACACCCAGGATATAGGGATCGGCAAGGGGATTGCGCAACAGCACTTGTAACAGTGCGCCAGCCAGGGCCAGCAAGCCACCGCAGGTAAAGGCGTTGATGGTACGTGACAGACGTAGCTCGAGGATCAGCTGGTGCTGCGAACCGTCCGCTTCTCCGTTGACAGCTTGCCAAAGGTGTTGCCAGTCAATGGCCACACTGCCGGTCGTGAGAGCAAACAGGAAGCTGCCGACCGCAAGCAGCCCCAGGACGATGAGCAGTGTATAGCGGCGCCCCGGGTGAGCAGGAGCATGGTGGTGAAGGTTGCCGGATTTCATCACTTAACTCCCTCTCCCTCCGGGACTCTTTTCAGTACCCCCTTGAGGGGTGGAGGGTTGGGGTGAGGGGATCAAAATAAAAAATGCATTGTTTATATATCCCCTCATCCTACCCTTCTACCCTCAAGGGGCATAAATCCCGGAGGGAGAAGGAACAAAAATATTATACGATATCCTCCAGAGGGACCTCTGTGTTCCTTGTGTGTAGAAGGAACAAAGACATTATGCGTTTCACTAAAATAGCCATGGGTTTTCATAATATTGGACAGTCAGCGTAACGAGAGGATCGGCCATCCTTTCATTTCTGCATGTTGGGCCAGGGTGTCATCAGGGTCAACGGCCGTTGGATGCGTGACGAGTTCCAGCAGCGGGAGGTCATTGTGTGAGTCGGAATAAAACCAGCTGGTTGCCAGATTCTGACCTTGATCTTGCAACCATTGCTCAAGACGCTGCACCTTGCCCTCACGAAAGCAAGGTACACCAGCAACCTGGCCGGTGTAGCGGCCATTGCTGATCTCCGGCTCGGTCGCAATCAGGTCAACGATACCAAGCTCATCAGCAATTGGACGTGTCACGAAAGAATTTGTCGCCGTGATAATCAGTAGATGGTGGCCTTGTGCACGGTGCCTGTCGATCAGCGCATGGGCCTTGGGCAGGGCGATCCCGGCGATTTTTTCTGCCATGAACTGCTCTCGCCAGCGCAACAACCTGTCAAGTGAATGTTCTGAAAGGGGTTTTAGGGAAAACTGCAGGAATTCGGCAATATCCAGTGTGCCGGCCTGATACGCCTGAAAAAAGCGTTCATTTTCCTGTTCATAGTGATCACGTTCTACAATACCCTGCTCAACGAGGAACTGCCCCCACAGATAGTCGCTATCCCCCCCAAGGAGGGTGTTATCAAGATCAAATATTGCCAAGCCCAAAATGTTAACCTCTTGTTAATAATGTTAAAAAATAATCTAAATCATCGTGCCGGCCAGAATTTCGGCGTTGCGGTAGGGCAGGCCAGGATATCTGATTTGCTGTGATGAAAGTATTTATGTGAAAATTACCATAATTACAGATTAAAGCGAGACTATAACAAGTGATTGATGTAAATGGATACCGGGCCAATGTCGGGATCATATTGCGCAATCAGTCAGGGGAGCTGCTGTGGGCAAAGCGGATTGGTCAGGATGCCTGGCAATTTCCTCAAGGCGGAATCAGCGAGAATGAATCACCGGAAGAGGCCATGTACCGTGAATTACAGGAAGAAATCGGCCTCTGCATTGATGATGTTGCGATCGTTGCCAGAACCCGTGGCTGGTTGCGTTACCGCTTGCCCAAGCGGCTGGTGAGGCACTATTCAAACCCGGTCTGCATCGGTCAAAAGCAGATCTGGTTTATGTTGAATCTGGTTGGGGATGAGAACAAGGTCCGGTTTGATCTGACAGAAAATCCCGAGTTTGATTTCTGGCGCTGGATTGACTATTGGTCACCGCTGAAGGAAGTCGTCGCGTTTAAGCGCAATGTCTATAAGCGGGCCTTGAAGGAATTTGAGTCCTATGTGTTGCCCCGGTAGTGTCCGTCTGGACACTGGTATGGCAGGACTAGAATAGTTTTTTAATGGCACTGATGGGCCACCTATATGCTGCATACCCTGCGTCGCATCGTCAATGAAGTCAACGCCGCTCAAAACCTGGCCCAGGCGCTCGATATCATCGTCAGGCGCGTTAAGCAGGCCATGGACACCGACGTCTGCTCTGTTTACCTGTTTGATACGGTATCAGAACAATATGTATTGATGGCCACCGATGGCCTGAGCCCGCAGGCAGTCGGGCACCTGCGATTGGCGCGCGGTGAAGGTCTGGTCAGTGTTGTCGGAGAAACGCAAAAGCCGCTGAATCTTGCCAACGCACCCGAACATCCCCGTTTCAGTTTTTGTGCAGAGAGTGGGGAAGCCCCCTATCGAAGCTTTCTGGGTGTACCGATTATCCATCATCGTCAGGTGATGGGAATCCTCATCGTGCAGCATGCTGAGCAGCCCTTCGGGGAAGACGAGGTTTCTTTTCTATCGACAGTGTCCTCTCAACTGGCAGGGGCGATCGCCCATGCGGATGCCAGTGGCGGTATCAAAGGCTTGGCGGGTGAGGTGGCGACCAAGCGTTACATTGATGGGCTTCCCGGTGCGCCGGGTGTTGGTCTGGGTACTGCCGTGGTGGCCTATCCACCGGCCAATCTCGAGGCCATACCGGATCGGAAAATTCAGGATACCGATAAGGAAGTCGACGTGTTTCTGGCAGCCCTTGCAGCCGCGCGGACAGAAATCAGAGATCTTGCCCGTCGCATGAGCACCGCACTGAGCGAGGAAGACCGCGCCCTGTTTGATGCCTATGCCCTGATGCTGGAAAGCAAAAGCCTGGAAGCAAAAACCATTGAAAACATCCGTGCCGGTAACTGGGCCGCAGGTGCGTTGCGGGCGACTATCAACGAACACGCCAATATTTTCGATGAGATGGAAGACCCCTACATCAGTGAACGGGCCGATGACATCCGGGATTTGGGACGGCGCATACTGGCCCATATCCAAAACAACGCCACCAACCCGATGGAATACCCGGACAGAACGATCCTGGTAGGTGAGGAAATATCGGTGACAGAATTGTCACAGGCGCCGCTAGAACGTTTGGCCGGCGTGATCTCAGGCGCGGGATCCACTTCTTCTCATGTGGCGATCCTTGCCCGGGCGTTGGGCATCCCGGCCGTCGTGGGCGCCAGCCATTTGCCAATTTCCCGGATCGATGGTTGTGAAATCATTGTGGATGGCTATCAGGGGCGGGTTTATGTTTCTCCGCTCCCGGCTGTGCGAGACGAATACCTGCGCCTCGCGCGGGAGGAAGAAGAGCTGGTTGCCGGTCTGGATGAACTGACCAATAGACCTGCAGTCACGACAGATGGGGTACATGTTCCGCTGTTCGCCAATACCGGCCTGTTGTCAGACATTGCGCCGTCACTGGAGCGTGGCGCTGAAGGGGTTGGCCTGTATCGCACAGAATTTCCCTTTATGGTTCGCCAACGTTTCCCTGGTGAAGAAGAGCAACGCAAAATTTATCGCAAGGTACTGGAAGCCTTTGCCCCCCGGCCAGTCTATTTGCGCACGCTGGATATCGGTGGTGACAAGACCCTGTCCTATTTCCCCATCAAGGAGGAGAACCCGTTTCTCGGTTGGCGTGGCATTCGGGTCACACTGGACCACCCGGAAATCTTTGTCGTTCAGTTGCGCGCAATCTTGCGGGCCTCGGCAGGCCTGGACAATCTGCACTTGTTATTACCGATGGTCAGCCATGTGGCAGAGGTCGATCAGGCCTCGCTGATTATCAAGCGGGTGTTTAATGAATTGAGAGAAGCCGGTGAGCCTATCACCATGCCGGAGATCGGCATTATGATTGAAGTGCCATCGATGCTCTATCAGATAGAAGACCTTGCGCCGCGGGTCGATTTTTTCTCAGTGGGGACAAATGACCTCACCCAATACCTGTTGGCGGTGGACAGGAACAACGCCCGCGTCGCCAACCTGTACGATGCCTTGCATCCTGCACTATTGCGTGCATTGACCCATGTCGTCCTCACCGCACAGCGATATAGCAAGCCGGTGAGTGTTTGTGGCGAAATGGCCGGCGATCCGGCTGCTGCAATACTGCTATTGGGCATGGGCATTTCAAGCCTCAGTACCACTGCTGCCAGCCTGCCGCGAATTAAATGGGTCATCTGCAATTTCAGTATGGCAGAGGCCCGCAATATACTGGATGAGGTTTTACTAATGGAAGACAGCCAGACTATTCGTGCGTTTCTCAATGCCAGGCTGGATAAAGCGGGTTTGGGGGGTTTGGTTAGGGCGGGGAAGTGAGAGAGATATCAGGGTCCACAGGCCAACCCCCTCTCCCGCCGGGAGAGGGCTGGGGTGAGGGGGTACATGGAAAAAACAATTAATTTGACTCCCTCTCCCTAACCCTCTCCCGGTGGGAGAGGGGAATGTACGTTTCACGTTAAAACCTACCAGGGCCACAATAAATTAATCGTGAACAGATGCTGGTTGTAATCATAAAACCTGAAATTTGAGGTGTTGTGGATATAACGGTATTCCGCGCTAAAGGCCCGCCCTTTTTTCAGATTCTGGGTAATGCTGACTGCCACTTGATAGCGGCTTTCCCGGCGGGTTTTATCGCTCCCATCCGCAAGTTCAGTCGGATCATTGTATTGACTATAGCGGTAGCGTAAGTCAATTGAAGCATCCGCTTGCGGGTCAAGCTGGAAGTCACCGCGAACACGGAAGCTGTTACGAGTCGGAGAGAAGCTGGTGAACCTGGGAGAGGTGATATCCCGGCGATCGTTGAGCTCAAGCTGGTAGGAAAACTGAATCCGTTTATTTCTAAACAGCCACATAGATTCAATCATCGCTTTCTGTCGCCAGCCCCTCAGAAAGGAAAACTGGCGGTCGAGGTCGTCGATATAGCTGTATTCGTAACGCAACCCCAACCGATGATTATCCTGTAGTTTTCTACGCGCGCGTATACTCGCCGAACTGCGTTGTGTGTAACCCTTATTATCAAGCCGCGTATTGAAATAATGCAGGCCGCTATTCAATTGCCATTTCTTTAGGCTATGGTCCAGCGAGCCACCCAATCGCAAAGAGCTAGTGTCAAAGGTGCTTAGTTCCGCGTATTTCACCATATAGAGACTGGCATCGAGGTTGCTGGTGTAGTTCTTATTGCCTGGTAGGCGTGCGTTAGCGCTGGCGAAGAAGTCGATGAACTGGTCATTTTTCTCCGTGGAGATAATCGTTTCAGAGTCCGATAACAGCGTGACATTACTGTCGAAGCCGCCGCCGCCGCTTACAAAACCTGACCATATCGGTGGCGGTGGTGATGCCTGTGATGCGGTACCGGTATTGGCGTCGATTAATGGCGCGAGCATGGTGCTGGCCATGCGCTGTAATTTAGGGTTTTGAGTGTCGGCCAGTGTTTTCTGAAACCAATGCCGAGCGTCTTCTTTTTGGCCTTGTTTCAGAGCCACCAGCCCCAGGTTGTAGTGAGCCAATGGCGCCATCTCATCCGACTCAGCGCTGGCAAGAAATGCCCCCCGAGCTTCTTCATAGCGCTCTAGCTTGAAATAGGTGACGCCCAGATTATAGTGCAAAGAAGCGGTGTCGATGCCCTGCGCCCTGGCTTTCAGGAATGCCGCCAGTGCCGTCTCATAGTCACCGGCATTGAAGGCCCTGCTGCCGTCCTGGTAGACATCAGGCAGTGTGTCGTTGGCAGGGGTATTCAAAGAAACAGCGGCAAGACTGAACAGTGTTAGCAGGCATGCCATCACCTTGCCCATGGTCTGGGATAGGGTCTGCATTTCTACTCAGCCATATGCTGGTGTTAATGCCCTTACTGGGCACAGGTGCTGCTGGAATGGCATTCTGAATTTGAAATCTGACTTTTTTGCAGGGTTAAACCTGGAATAAGCTTCCTTTTCTGATATAGAGGGTGCTGCAAAAGGTTATAGTCCCTTCTCCCACTGGGAGAAGGTTAGGATGAGGGAGTAAGATAAAATAATGCCTTATCTTTATTGATTCCCTCACCCTAACCCTCTCCCACTGGGAGAGGGGACTTCCTACAACAGCCTCACATAGGTGAAAGAAGCACCGTATCCGAACAGGGTGCCGGACGGCGGGATTATAGCATGATAATAAAATTCGGCAGCGGTCTGCCGAGGGGAAGGGGTGTTGCTTAAGGTCTCGTTCTAGACCTCAGTTATTGCCAGGAACAGCGTGTTCTCTGGCTTCATTCTTGATTTCAATAGCCTCTTTGCTGGCCTCTTCGCGCAACGCTTCGGCGTGACTGCGGGTTTCTTTCATCTGATCGAGGGCTTCAGCGTTGCTTTCCTTGGCTTCTTCGTGCCTGATTTCACGTTGTTCAGCGTGTATGTCGCCGGGGGTGTGCGCGTGGTTTTGTTCTTGCAATTCATCACGGCTCTGATCGACCGACAGTGCGTCATCATCGAGGGGGTGGTCATGAGGCTTCAATTCGTCAGCGCTGTCGTCGTGCTGGTGGGGCTTTACATGCTGCTGATCCTTATCGTCAGTCTTGCTCGACACTTTTTCAGAGGTCAGCGCCGGCAATTCAATCCGGTTGATAAAATCATCGACATTGTCATTGATATCCATGATCTGAATCGTAACGTCTTCAAGGCTTTCACTAGCGTTGGCGTTTGAGGTGAACAGCATGAACAATAGGTAGCTGATCGTGAGAGCGAGAATGATTTTGGTAAAATTCATAGGGTTTTCCTGCACCGAACGGACTAGACTGACTGGATAGCAAGGTGGGGTAGAGAGGATTCCTGATGGTGGTTGATGTTCATCTGCAGTCGGAAAGATTTTTCTTTATTATTATGCGTCACATAGGCCGTCAGTTCTCCTGTGCCGGTATTGCGGGCGATCACTGGTAAGACCAGCAGGTTTTCTCCTTGTTGTAGTTGCCCTTCCCAGCTGATCTTGCTTTGGTCTGGATATCCGTCGAGCTCCAGGCCAGGCGGCAACACGATAGTAAACGTCGCCTTGCTCAGATTTTGTGCAGATTTGAAAATCAGTTTGACGTTGTGGACCTCATTGAGGCTGATCGTCATGCCAGGGATATCAAACTGCTGTATATTTTGTGTGGGTTTAAAAAAGAGATTACTGGTCAGCATTAGGAAAAAACTGGCTGCAATGGCACCGCCCAGGCCCATGCCATAACGGAACCGCTTAGTGCGTGCGTGGTGAGCGTAGGTCTTTGCAAAGACACGTTCGCGAAAGTCGCTAGAAGGGCTCTCTATTGTCAGCTGACGCAATGCCTCTCTGAGAGACTGCTCATTCTCATAGGTGGTACGGCACGGCTCGCAGCTTGAAAGATGCGCTTCAATGACACGCCTGTCGGCGTCATCGATCAGGGCGTCGGTATAGTCATTCAGTTTTCTTAGATTTTCTTGGCAATTCATCATATTAACCACTAGGGTAATATAAAAACGTTCACTTGGCCCAAAAGGTTCCCTGATTTAATATTGTTAAGATATTGTTTTATATGCATATTAATTATAATACCATAGATCTGTTCAGTCATCTGCAGGAAAACTACTGAATTTCCTGCGTCTCCAGGGTTGTTTTCAACAAACCCCGAAATCGCGCGCGCGCGCGGTGCAATCTGGATTTCAACGTGCCAATGGGGCAGACCAGGATGGTGGTCATTTCCTCCAGGGTATAGCCCTCAATGTCGTGTAGCGACAGCACCATTCGATGATCATGGCTCAATTGTTCAAAGGAACGCAGCATGTGCACATTGTGGATATGGCGGGCGGTTTCATCCTCTGGGCCGAGGTTTTCACTCATCAGGTAGTCCAAAGGCTCGCTGCCTTCGCTATCGGTGGCATTGTCTATCGTGAGGTGAATCGGTGAGCGGTTTTGGCGGCGCTTGCTATCGATGAACAGATTGTACATCACCCGCGCCAGCCACGGGCGTAGTTTCTCCACCTTGTCCAGCTCTCCACGGCGCGGATAAATTTTGATCAACAGGTCTTGAACAAGATCCTCTGCATCAGGCTTGGTGCCGGCAAAGCGGTAGGCGAGCCGGTACAGATGCTCAAGGTGAGGGCCGAGCAGTTGTTCAAAGTTGTGTTGGTCAGAGCCCTGATTCGGGAACCCTAAAATTTTAGCCATAGCCTAGAGTGACAGCCAGAATGTCCAAATAGTTCAACTGATCTGATATAATGCACTAATCAATAAGTAAAACAACTCCATTGCCATGTCAGGCAACATTGCTAATTCATTGTTGTAAATCACTAATCCATAGAATCAATCAATTCGGAACGGGTATTTTAATGACACGTAGGCTACACATCGGCGGTGTGGAAAAAAAAGAAGGGTGGGAGATCCTGAATATCAGCCCCGGCCCCGATGTTGATCATGTTTCTAATGCAGAGGATTTGTCCCTGTTCCCCGACAATACCTTTAAAGAGATATATGCCTCACACATTCTGGAGCACGTGGATTACCAGAATGATGCGCTGTTGAACACATTAAAGGAATGGTGCCGGGTATTGCAGCCGGGTGGGCGTTTATATGTGAGCGTTCCAGATCTGGATATTCTGGCACGGCTTTTCCTGGATAAACGCAGACTGACTTTAGCCGGCCGCTACAAGGTTATGCGGATGATATTTGGCGGGCATCTGGATGAGCACGACTATCACATGGTCGGGCTTAACCTGGAAATTCTTGGCTCTTTTCTAACAGAAGCTGGTTTTTCACAGCTGAAAAAAGTAGAGCAATTCGGCATCTTCGAAGACGATTCCAGCGCGTTCATGGTTGGCAATGAGCTGATCAGCCTGAATTTGATTGTGGAATTAGATCCGTAACTGAGCATGAATGTACATCACTGCGGTTACTCAAACTCTTACTACCACCGGGACTCCCACCCCTCAAGGGGCTTCAATGATGCCAGAAACAATCTTCACACAAAATAAGAGGTCCCCTAACTAAGTGGACAACCTGGCCAACTGGGCGCTGTTTCTCATAGTCAACGGCCTGGCACTTTATGCCGCCTATTGTTTCTCCGGCTATTTTCTGAGACGCAGTTTGTCATCTGACACGATGCCCGCACTGTCACTTGGCATCGCCGCAAGCGGCATTATCTATTTTGCGCACATTACCCTGATTGTGCTGTTTCTGGGTGTGGTATTAAAATATTTGAATCTATACTCGGTTGTGATTACCAGCGTACTGGTTTCCATCGCGATGGTTTATCGGTTTCGCCGTGACTTTCAACCGTTTAGGCAGCCTTTGAAACAGTCGATTTGTCGCCTGTTAAAATCAAGAGATTATTTCCTGTTCGGGATCATCTTGTTGTTTATCATCCAGGTGATCATCCTGGCCGCTAAAATAATTATCCTGCCACCCCATGTCTGGGATGTCTTCGCCTATCACCTGACCCCGGCTGTTGAGTGGTATCAGCAGGGCTTGATTCCTGCTGTCATTGACACCCCCGTGCATCGTATCAATGCCCAGCCTTTGGGGATGACAGTTTTAAGCTACTGGTCTTTCATTTTCTTTCGTGATGATTTTCTGGTGGAGCTGCCTTCGCTGCTATGGGCTTTGTTATTAGTGCCAGTGAGTTATGCAGCCATGCGCTTGTCGAATGTCAGCGAGGCATGGTCGCAGAAATTCGCTATCCTGATCTTTTTTATCCCTGTTGTATTAATGCAGGCCGTTTCAGCGAAGGATCATCTCGGGCTAAATATCGGTTTCTTTGCAGCATTGCTGTTCATCACTATTTTTCTTAAAAGCCGTGATTATAAAATGCTGTTGCTGGCAGCAACAGCATTTGGCCTGATGCTGGGATACAAATTGAGCGCGCCGTTATATCCCATCACTGCATTCATTTTCCTAATGGTTTTTATAGTCATGAATGACAGGAAGCTATTGCTTGATAGCGTTGAGCGGCTGGCTCTAATTAAAACACTAGCCGTGTCCGGGCTTATCATGATCCTGATTGGCGGGTATTGGTATATTAGAAATCTATGGGTCTCTGGTTCTTTCATTGGGGTGCTAAATATTAAGGATAAGGATGCATTTACAGAAAATACCAGTGCGATAGAACAACCTATTCAGGTCACAGAGTTATTCCAATTTAGCCGTCTTATTGGAAATATCAAGGAATTCATACCGCGAATATTTGACTACCAATCATTATATGGCGCAGACCTGCCAGGCATGTCTGGTTTTGGCCCGCAGTTTGCTGCGTTTGGAATATTGGCGATGATCGCTGCGGTTGCTTTTCTCTTCATAAAAAAATATCGATACCAGCCGGTAAATTTTATGACATGGTCAGCGCTCGCGTTATTGCTGATCTATTTTATATTCTATTATTCCAGCAACAATTATCGTGTGTTCAGCTTTTTGCCAATGATCATGATCGCCTATGCAGCAGTGGTGTTGCACTGGCTGGGAATGTACAAAAATAAATTATCGGCAGCCCTGATCAACCTGGTTATCGTGGTTTCCATGGGCTGGAATATCTATCATGTCTTGCCGCCCAGCTATACCAATAAATTAGCACTCAAAGAATTTGTTACGCTGGATGCGCCTCAGCGTACATCAGCGAACTATACCCAGTGGTTCAGCATCCGACCTAGTATGTATCAATTGATTGGTGATTTTCCTGTCAATGAGCCGATCGCTTACGTCTCAAAATTCGGGAAAAATTTTGCCTGGGAGGTTGCTGACGATACCTGGAGCTATCTGTATTACGACCGGAACTGGAAACGGCGAATCAAATATCTCGATCAGAACCAATACCTCAACTGCAATAAAAATGCAGTTTGCCAGCCATCAAGCGACATGAAAACAGTGTTATCACAAAATAAAATTTCACTTGTGAGTGTCTGCAAGGTGAATGTTTGTCTGACACTCAATGACCCGGATTTTGTCAGGCTAGTGCCGGGGTTGTATTACTACGCAGGCAGAAAAAAATGAATATATGTCTTAGTATTCGTTAGCAAAATTATATTAGTAAGCATCGAACGCGTGGCGCTCCTTATTTATAATCAGCAGGAACATATCATGCTAAAAAATGTAACCGACATGAATAACTAACAGTAGGACTGCCTACCTATAAAGATGCTTTGAGTAGAATGCAGCTAAGATGCAGTACATCTCAGGCGTCAAGAAACAAAGAGAGAATAAACATGTTCGATAAAATCAAGACAAAGACAACAAACATTATCAGAAAAATGGGGTCCGGCATCGTACACAGTATCGACCCAGCCCATACCTTCCATTCAAATCATTATCTGCGCCATACTGCACGAAGGCTTGAACACTTGGCAAGTTTGAGAATTCCTGTGGAGGGAATGTCAGTTCTAGAGGTTGGCGCTGGTATAGGCGATCATTCAAATTACTATATTGATAGAGGGTGTAGAATAACTATCACAGAAGCACGAACGAAGAATCTTGACTACTTAAGGCGCCGCTATCCAAATTGCCATGTCCAGTTTCTTGATCTTGATTCTCCTTCGCATATCGAAGGTTCTCCGTTTGATGTGGTCCATTGTTATGGTCTTCTGTATCACTTAAGTAAACCTCAAAAAGCCCTCTCGTTCCTCAGCCAGAATACTAACAAAGTGTTATTTCTTGAGACATGCGTTTCCTACGGTGAAAATGAAGAGATAAACCTTACTGAAGAGCACCAATCTAATCCGACGCAGGCATATTCTGGAACTGGCTGCAGGCCAACAAGGGCATGGTTATATAGGGAGCTGCAAAATCTATTCGAATATGTATATCTACCTGCTACCCAGCCGTGGCATGAGGAATTTCCACTAGACTGGTCTACTATTCCAGAAAGGCATGAAGCTAATCTTCAGAGGGCTATTTTCATCGCTTCTCGTGAAAGATTGGAAAATGATAAGCTAACGCCATCTTTAGTTCTGCAGCAAACACGGCATGAATAAATTTATGCGAAATGTTGTGCCAGATAATGATCTTGTTTTCGAATGACGAATATGACATCTGCTAAGCCTATCAGGGCGCTCCAGTTCATCATGCTCGCCATTATGGTGTCTTTATTGAGCACTTATTTTTACCTGAATGCCTATAAAATCGATCTTACCAGTGTCGATTACCAGAATTATATTCACGGAGACAAGGCGCCAGTGATTGAGCTGATTCTGGAAGATGAAATTTTGTTACGGCAACGACTCCGTTCCTCGGATGTGTTTGATGCGTCCGGAGAACATCAGCTCAGTTTTGTCCAGGTAGATTCAGCGCAATATCAGGAAATAAAGGAAAATTCCAGGCAAATAAAGCTTCATATCAATGGTGAGAATATTCCCTATGTGATGGGTGAACAAGGCAAGGCTTTGAAAATCATCTGGTCTAATCGGAAGCTGGCCTTAGTGAAAAAAGGAGACCTGCGCACCATCGCCGCCAATGTCTGGCGGGATAATGTAAGTAAGAAGAACATTGTCGAATGTTTTGGCAAAGAGCTGTGTCAATCCATCCAGGTGAGTGGCAAAGGTTGGGGGGTGTTGGAAGGCCCTTATTTGAGAAGTGAAGAAAATAAGCTCAGGCGTGGAATGCCCAGAGGGCGCTGGTTGTTCGGGCCAGTTAGCAAGATTGCGATCAATTCCAAAATTGAGACCGAGGTGATCATGGCAATTAATATTCTGGCTTTGAATCCAGGGCTGGAACTTAGTCTTAAAGGGCCGATCCTGGCGGCCAAAACAAGCCCTGCAGATCCTTACACGACACCATACGGGGGCCTGCAGCTTTACCCACAGGCAAAACTAATCAAGGTGGCGTTGAAGCCTGGAGCGAACAATATTTTTCTGGGATTCTCAAAATGGCATCAACCCAGTGCTGGAGAAAGACGACCCCTGGCCGCTTACCTAACAACACTCAAGATAAAAGCGGCGCAAGTACCACAAAATGGGAGTAATGGCGGATGAAACTGATTATCCAGATGCCCTGTTACAATGAAGCAGAAACCCTGTCAATTGCCCTGACGGCCTTACCCCGTGAGGTAGAAGGGTTCGATAAGGTTGAATGGCTGATTATCGATGATGGCAGTACCGATGAGACTGTCAAGGTAGCAAGAGAAAATGGCGTTGATCATGTGGTCAGTTTCACCAGCAACCGGGGGCTGGCGCATGGTTTTATGGCAGGGTTGGGCGCTTGTATCGACCATGGCGCAGACGTCATCATCAATACTGATGCGGATAATCAATATAATGCTGATGACATTCCCAAGCTGGTAAAACCAATCCTTGATAAGGAGGCGGATATTGTCATCGGAGAACGCCCCATCAGTGATATTGAACACTTTTCACCAGCCAAAAAGTTCTTGCAGCAACTGGGGAGTTGGGTTGTGCGCTTAGCGAGTAAAACGGATATTCCTGATTCACCCAGCGGCTTTCGTGCGCTCAGCCGCGAGGCAGCCATGAAGATGAACGTCTTCAATGAATATACCTATACTCTGGAGACGATTATAGAGGCGGGCCAAAAGGGACTCGCCATTACCTCGGTACCGATCACGGTCAATGAAGACCTGCGGCCATCCCGATTGGTTAAAAGTATTCCTTCGTATATTCAAAAATCAATCATTACCATCATACGTATATTCGTTGTCTACCGGCCGTTTCGATTTTTTATGACCATTGGTTTGTTGCTGTTTATTCCTGGATTCCTAATAGGCTTGAGATTCCTCTATCACTATTTGACCGGCGATGGAGGCGGACACATACAATCAGTTATTCTTGCCGCGGTCCTGCTTGGGATGGGGTTTCAGACTATGCTGGTAGCATTTGTAGCTGATTTGTTGAGTACCAATCGCAAGCTTATGGAGGATGTGCAGTTTATGTTAAGAAAGGATAGCGCTCAGAAAAGCAGTTCGATTCATAGTGAGAAAAATTGATTCTAGTGTTTTAAACCATAGATTCAGGTACAATTCAGTAGGTTCGTCAGAGCTGATAAAGCATATATTTCGGGAAAGTTAGATTCTGTCATTGGCGAGAGACCCGCTAGCGAGATCATACATTTTACTCAAGAATATGTATTGTTATAAAAACTTAGTGTTTTGATGTTCATGGGGAAATACTATCTCTGCACCTGGTTGTGCGAGTGATATTCAGGCGCTTAGTTGTAGCGTAGTAGCGAGAAAGTTTACCAATATATAAAACTATATGAATAGTATGATTAATTATTTCAAGAAGAAATTACGTCGATTAAACCAGCTAGCACTATGGAGTTGGGAAATGCATAATCAGCTTTATTATGAAACCATAATAAAGTCACAGCGTTATGCAGATGATTTGCGCGTATTAAAGCATGGCTTTAAAAGCTTTTCGCAAAATGATGAAGATGGAATTATCCAAGAAATATTTTCCCGGATTGGGTATATAAATAGGATATTTGTCGAATTTGGAATTCAAAATGGTATCGAATGTAATACACATTTATTGCTTATTTCAGGATGGTCTGGCTTATGGATTGATGGGGATGCCAAATTCTGCACAGAAGCAAAACACAGTTTCTCTCATTATGTTGATCAACAGTTATCAATAGAAAACAGTTTTATAACTGCTGAGAATATAAATGAATTAATTGAGAAAAATAATATCACTGGCGAAATTGACTTGTTAAGTATTGATATTGATGGGAATGATTTATGGGTATGGAAAGCAATCAATATTATTAACCCAAGGGTTGTTGTGATTGAATATAATTCCACTTTTCGGCCGCCACTTTCAATTTCGTTACCTTATGAGGTGGATCGTGTTTGGGATAAAACTAGTAATTTGGGCAGTAGTTTGTCTGCATTAGTGGGGGTAGCGGGTGAGAAAGGATACTCCTTAGTGGGTTGTAACTTTACTGGAATTAATGCTTTTTTTGTCAGAGATGATTTGTTGGCTAATAATTTTTGTGCGCCTTATACTGCAGAAAATCATTTTGAGCCTCCTAGGTATGGGTTTAAATTCTTAAGTGGTCATGAACCCGCATGTGGAAAATGGGAGAAGATATAGGTAAGAAGCTAATGCTATATCAAAGCGCAGGGTACCTTTTCCGATTTTACACATAGTTTATTGTGACTACATATTTAGTAGCGCATCTTTCAATTGTTTCCCAATAGCAGCAACACTGTGATTATTTTTGAACTGACGATAGCCATGAGTCGCAATGTGGTCACATAATTCAGTATCCGCCTGCAAGGCTCTTATAGCATCAGCAAGCGCCTTTGGATTTTCTCTTTCGATTAGGTAAATATGCTCTTTATGAGTCAGCGCGTCACGAATAGTTTTCGCATCGCCAGTTATCACAGGCCGACATAATGCAAGTCCTTCCCACACCTTGTTTTGAATTGTACAGTAGGATTGCTTTGTCGTGCCAAATACCCCAAGTAACACATGAGATTGAGCCATTGCATTGAGAAGGTCTTCCATTTCCACCCAGCTATGAAAGGTTACATTGTTTAAATTTAATTTTTTAGCAAGAAGCTTTATCTTTGGTTGTTCTTGACCAACGCCATAGAAATCGAATTGTATTTCCGGATGTGATTGAAGGTGTTCAGCAGCTTGAATAATTGTCTCCAGTCCATGTGACGGGACAAATGTGCCGTGGTAGAGCACCCGAAAACAATCTTTTGGTGGATGTAAATGTGGTCGTGGGAAGAAAACTTGATCATCAGCGCCGTGAGAAACACGTTTAAATCGTGTTCTAGATAACTTGTATTTGTTGCAATAGTATTCTTCATACTCGGCATTTTCTGCAATAAGAAGGTCTGGTAGTTTTAATCCACCTTTTTCAAGCCAAAAGATTAGCTGTCCAGTAAAAGGGCTTTTTTTAGTTAGGCCACGCTCTTCTGCAATCAAATGGAGTGACATCAAAATATCTAGGGCCATTGGCTTTTTTGCTGCCCATGTGAATATCTTAGCAACGTAAGTATCGAATTGCCCTGGATATCCGATCAACATGATATCGTAGTCGCCAATACGCATGTATTTACGAAAGAGCTTATAATATGCGACTACTACTCGCCATAAGAATTTAGGGTTGAACCAACCACCGCTGGCTTGATTTACACGGTCTTCTTCATTTCGCCAGAGGTTGCTATGACATTCCAGCACTGTCACTCCTTGTTTACGAAGACCATTTATCAAAATTATGTTCCGCGTATATTCAGCACGGTAAGTGCCAAAATAGCAGACGCGCAATTGTTTAGTTGTAGGTTCTTCAGGCACAAGAATAAATTATTTTCATCCGAAAAACAAAATAGTTATTATCTAACTAATGCGCTTATGAGGGCAGGCACTTCCAGGATATGACTATACAAACCTAAACGTAGCGCATCACTCAAAATGTTTACTTCTTTCTACAAAATAGTGCATCTGCTTGTAAGATAGATCCATCAATAGGTGAATCGCGTTGACCAAGATTTCCGGCAAATTCAAACCCAGCTTCGGTTAGAATTTTATATATCTGTGGAAACATCACTTGATCCTCATAGAGTGGTATAAATGAAACTTCAATAATTATAATATCCGTCATTCCGAGGATATTGGAAGCCCCGAGTAACACCTTATCTTCGTAACCTTGAACGTCTATCTTTAACAAAAGGGGAGGAATAATTTCCATTTCATCAAGATAATCGTCAAGCTTGGCAACTCTGACTATCTGTGGTTTAGCGCCCGCAGTCCAAGGAAAATTAGTTTTGTGGGTATCTCCCATTGGTAACATGGAAGAAGATTTTGCAAAGCTACTTTCCCATATGGTTTCTTCGCTGTTTTGGTTGCCGATTGCAACATTAAAAGCTTTGACATGGGATTTGTTCAAAATCTTTTCTTGAAGAATTTTGAAGCAAGCAGGAAGAGGTTCAAATGCGTATATTTTCGCATTCTGAAATAGAAATTCAGCAGCCATCGAAAACTGCCCCGTATTGGCCCCTACATCTATTATAGTTTTTATGCCCTTACGTTTTAACCATTCCATTTCAAGACGCATTATTTCGCTCGGATGAGCACCACGTAGCATTCCACGAACAACCCGGGGGATCATATATGGTCTTTGAGCAAGCGCAGAGGACATGTCCAAAGCTTTTTGACTCAAGTCAATGAGTCGAGATAGATACCTATTTGCCAAAATATTATTCCTGAGTAATTGAAACCATTATGAAGGTATATTTTTATCTACGAAACTACCATCAAATTGAAAAATGTATTTCACCAAGTAGTATTACAGGCTGGTTTCTGACGAATGGAATTCATTGTCAATATTTTAACACTGGTGTTATTTTATGCAATGGAAAGATAGTTCTGGTTACTAATGGGGCACTATAGTTTCTATGGATTTCTGAATCTACAATATTTGAGATCACCAGCTGGTTGGTGGGCGTGAACTATTCTTGTATCCGTGTTAGACGGATACAGCGACTATGTAGTTTGATCATTTTTATATGACTATTGAGTTGTTTTGTACATTAGATTCTCGAAAAATATATTGCACCAGATTGATGTGCCTTTTGAAGAAATCACTGGTGGCTGTTGTAAACGCGCTTCAATTCTTGCCAAACATTTTCAATGTACATGCCTATTTTTGCCTAAGATCGGTAGCCATTCTAGTTTAACATGAATATCTAATCTGGTAGTGTAGCGATAAGGAGTACAAAAAATTATAAGATCTCCTCCAAATCAAGTGGGAGGATAACGTGAATTTCATGAGAGACAAATAATTATATGCCCAAAATACTGGGGATACGACATTATTGTAAAATCAGTGATGTTTATTTTTCAATGAATACATGCGAGGCGAGGGTTTAAGTGGCGCCCAAACCAGATGCTGTATTTACTTGCTCATCCTGCGGAAGGCAAAATATACCAGGGTTTCTGGAATTGACTACATGCAAGCACTATGAAGTAGTAGCTTGTGTAGTAGGCATGCTTAGCGTATTTCATGACTCCTTGATAGTGTAGGTAGTAGGGATGAAGAGACTTTGGAAAATAATCGGCACAGTTGTTTTTATTGTATCGCTTGTATACTTTGGCATTGTCATAACGAGGCAAGCGTCTGCCTTAGGCGCGTATCAACTAACTGAAGACATGGTGCCTTCAGTTGTTTGGGCAACGCTATTGTATGCCGGTTTGTTAGGTGTCTTCTCTCTATGCTGGGTATTGCTACTCAAGGGGGTAGGTGCACATATTCGTTATGCTGATGCTACCATTATCCTCGGGATTTCTCAGATTGCAAAATACCTCCCAGGTAATGTGGGGCACCACATAGGGCGAGTAGTTTTGGGGAAACAATATAACCTGAGTATGCCGGCAATGCTCTTCTCGATCATGCTGGAGGGTATTTGGAGCACCGCCGTGGCAGTATTGTTGGCTTTGCTCGGCCTGTTGACACTTTCAGATAATGTCCAGGCGCTGGCACCGCAGATTCCATCAGCATGGAAAATTGGGGCGATATTAGTAGGGCTGATCGCAACGCCATATATTCTAGCATGGGCATTGAGACATTTGCGGTTGGAGTTCCTGCAAAAACTGATCGGAGACCACCATATCAGTATTCCCGGTTCCGGTATATTTTTTCAATGTCTCATTTTCTACGGGATAGCGTTTTTGGGCCTAGGCCTAATCATAGATCTGCTGGCGCAAGGTCTTTTCTCAGTGTCGGCAAGACATTACTGGCTATTGACTGGGGCGTTTGCAATTGCGTGGGTTGCAGGTTTTATCTCGCCGGGTGTGCCAGCAGGGCTGGGAGTTCGGGAAGCTGTTTTGATCGCCATTCTAGGACCTGTGCTTGGTGAAGCACCTGCTTTGGGAATTAGTGTCGCCTTAAGAGCTGTTACCACCGTAGGGGATGGATTAGTGTTCATATTGGCGCTCGCCGGGAGAAGGTTTATCCGCCCTGGTTAGGTGCCGGGAACATCAGAATGAACATGCGTGGTGACCATTTGATCCTTGAAACCGCTAGCTATGCTGGGTAGTAGGCGACTTCCTGCCTATCCAGTGAGGCTTAGTCCATCCCATCCCATTGCATCAGCTCAGGTGGTAGATAGTGATCTCTGAGCCTCGGCCGTTATTTTTCGGGAGAGTTACCCTTTATACCAACCCGTAAAAATAATCACTATAGATACGATAGGGCGTAGTATAAGAACATTCACGTCAACGGCGCAATACAAAGTGCCAGTTGTTCATTCCATGTGGGTATGGTGAGGCCAAAGGTGTTATTCAATTTCTGATGAGATAGAACCCCATATTTAGAACGTACTGCTGGTAGTGGGTATTCCACAGAAGGTATGGGCTTGAGCTGTGAGACTTTGGGGGTTAAGTGTTGCGTCGTGGCGTGGTCGGCAATGGATTGGGCAAAGCCATACCAGCTGGTTTCACCCGCAGCAGTCAGGTTGTAGAGACCGCTGATGTTTTTTAGTGAGAAATCGGTGGCGGGTGAGAAGGCCTGGCCCAATACCTGGGCGGTGACTTCGGCGATCATGCGGCTCCAGGTGGGGGCGCCGATCTGATCTTCGACGATGCTGATTTCCTCGCGTTCCGCGAACAGTTTCAGAAGTGTTCTCATAAAATTATTGCCACGGATGCCATAGACCCAACTGGTGCGGAAAATTAAATAAGGGGCGCCTGAGTCCTGGATGGCCTGGTCACCGGCCAGCTTGGTTTTGCCATAGACATTGAGCGGGTTGGCTTTGTCTTTTTCTGTGTAGGGTGATGCTTTATTGCCATCGAAGACATAGTCGGTGGAATAGTGGACGATGCCTGCGCCCAGTTTTTTGGCTTCTTCCGCCAGCATGCCGGGGGCGATGCCGTTGATGGCCATGGCCTTGTCTGAATCGCCTTCGGCTTTATCCACATCGGTGTAGGCGGCGGCGTTGACGATGAGTGTGGGCTGGACTTCTTTGATGATGGCGCGGGTCAGGTCTATATCGGCCAGGTCCAGGTGGGGGTGGTCGTAGGCGGCGATATCGCCCAGTGGGGCGAGGGTGCGCCGTAGTTGCCAGCCGACCTGGCCGTCTTTGCCGATAAGGAGGATTTTATGTCGGTTCTGTGTCTTCATAGTGGTCCTATTATATCGGATTTCTCGCTCGTTTAATTAAATTATTCACTAACTTCTTGAACTTCTAATGTTTTCCTATAAGCTTGTCGATGGCCATAGGTCTGTATAGCAGTAATATCATATCAGTGTTTGAATAAGTCACATATAAGTAGATACCTGCGCGAAAAATAATGTCACCTAAGAAACGGAAATTTATAGCTGCACTTTCTGGTTTTCTAATTTCAATTTTATTTGTGGTATTGCTGCTTAGAAGTGCACCTTTAATAGAAATTTGGGAGGCAGTTCGGCAGGTCAATTTACTGTATATATTAGCTGCAATGGTATTCGCCGCTATTAGCATCATGCTCCGGGGTAAACGGTGGTCCAATCTGTTTTTGCCCAACCACGAAATACCATGGCAAAGCGCCTCTTCATTGGTCCAGATCGGTTTAATGATTAACGCCATTTTACCTGGAAGGGTAGGAGATCTGGCACGGCTTGGCTTGGCTATTAAAAAATTTAACGCAGGCGTTGCATTTACCAGCACGACATTGGTCGTAGAGCGGTTGATGGATGGCATTACCTTGCTGGTAATGCTGGGCATATCTTTTCTGCTGTTGCCAGAATTGCTGACCGATCAATCTATTCAGGTGCTCGGACAAACTATTAGTAGTAGCTCATTAATACAGGTTTTTAAAGGGCTGGCGTTGATATGTATATTGCTGGTTGTGCTATGCGTTATCTTTATGTTGCCAAAAGGCAGAGAATTTATTTACAGGATTTCCAGAAAAATACCGATAGTGGGCCGCTGGCTGGGTAATAAGGAAGAAAATATTTTCCATGATATTGGCAAGGGACTTAACGCCCTTAAAAGTCCAAAATTACTGATACAGGTAATAGTCTATAGTGGGCTGATATGGGGTTCTCTGATTGTAACTAATTTTATCATTGCAAAAGGTATGGTAGGGATTAACCTGTCACTTTTGCAGATCGTCGTTATAACCTCGGTATCAATTGCAGTCTCTTCCATTCCAGCAGCGCCGGGTGCCTGGGGTGTATTTGAAGCGGGAGCCCTGCTTTCTATATCGATGCTAGGCGTCAGTTACGAGCAGGCTGTCGCGATTGCCTATGTTTTTACGATTCATGCCTGTCAGTATATTCCAGTCGTGCTGTTAGGTTTATTCTCAGTGATCAAAGAACATATAACAATACGAAAACTTCCGGGCATCAGGTAATTCGTTTTGAAATTGTGACGCTGGAAGGGTATGCGTAAATTGGAAACGGAATCTGATGTAGTTTCAGAAGTTTGGAAAGTTTTAATGGGAGAGGCCAGCCCAATAAAGTAAAAATTTTCTCGAGGTGCAAATACCGTACATCGCGGTAGCGATGCACGATCTCGAATCCAAACTTGTTGAGCACTCGATCAAAGACATCAGTGCTATATATATAGCAAATTGGTGGTCGGTATAGAAAGTATTTATTTTTTTGTATTTTTTCGATTATATTATTTTCAATATTGACATGGTTAAGAATGAAGTAACCACCTGGTTTAAGTTTTTCTGCTACTTTTGATAAAAACTCAGTCTGGTTGGGTATGTTTTCGATAACGTTGAAAAGCATGATGACGTCAAATTGCTTGTCTTGATAAGGCATTTCTTCAAAACGACCCGTATCGATATGTACGTCATAATTGTCTTTTGCATACTTGGCAAATTGAGTTGATACATCGCAGCCGATAGCGTGGTGATGATGCTGGTTAGCGACGTATAAGAAGGTCCCAGTAGAAGGTCCTATTTTAAGAATTTCAAGCGGTTTTCCAGTGGAAAAAATATTTTTAAATTTTTTATAACGATATCTGGATGTGGCAAGTCGGCAGGGTTCGTCTTTGAAGTAATCATAAAATCCCCAGATTTTGTCAGAATCCGAGGATTTCGAGCTGAAAAATAATTCAGAATTGAAAAACCATTCAAAAAATTGCTTATTGGGCATTGGTGTCTGCTTGATAATACCGCAATGACATTGTTGAAAAGTAAATGGAAAACCGAAATGCGTAATTTCGCGCCAGTGTTTGTATTTAGGGGCGCCACATAGAAAGCAGACATTATCACTGTCGTGAGCGTCATAAAATTCTGGTGCCGGGATATTTGATTCCTTTGAATCAGGCTTATTCAAACCGCTACCTCATATATTGAATTGATTTAGGGTGCCAACAACAGATTTCGCTTCCTCGCTAGTGAGGGCCTCATGTATCGGCAGTGAGAGTATTTCATTGCATGATTGTTCGGTGATCGGGAGTTTGAGTGGCTTGCTCACTAAGGATGAATAAGCAGGCATGAGGTGAACCGGTACGGGATAATGTATTCCGAAGGCGATGTTATTTGATTGTAGCCAATCCATTAGTTCATCACGGTATTTGCAGCGTATGACATACTGGTGGTAGCTTGGTACGCAATCTTGCGGGAGCTGTGGCGACGATATCAAATGATTGCTAATACCCTGATTATAGATTTTTGAGACGCCAAGACGGCGCTCCAACCATTGATCAAACACCTGTAATTTAATGTGCAGTATTGCCGATTGAATTTCGCTAATGCGAGCGTTCATGCCTTCAATCTGAGAGACTGCAGAAGTATCGTATCCATAGGTACGCATCATGCGTAGGCGGCTGGCTAATTGATCATCGTTTGTGACTATCGCGCCAGCGTCGCCGTATGCACCGAGGTTTTTAGTTGGATAAAAAGAAAAACAGCCCGTGTCGCCATAAGTGCCAACATGTTGGTTGCGATAAGTCGTGCCACATGCCTGGGCGCAATCTTCTATAACGGCCAGGTTATGTGCTTTAGCCGTTTCCAGAATGGCGCTCATATTAACGCAGCTCCCCCAGAGATGTACAGGAAGAATACAGCGAGTGCGTTCGTTAATATTCATTTTCAGCTGCGTGATGTCCATCATCAAATCATCATCGCTGATATCTATAAAGACAGGATTAGCGCCGCATAGTCTTATGGCTGCAATCGTTGGTGTACAGGTATTTGAAACGGTGATGACTTCATCTCCCGCGCCTATACCCAGTGCCAGCAGCGACAGGTGTAGGGCAGTCGTGCCGGATGTCACGCCAATACAGTGTTTTGCGCCAACGTATTGCGCAAATTTCTGCTCGAACAGATCGGTCTCAGGTCCTAAGATAAGTTGATTTGAATGCAAAACACGGCTTATCGCATCGAGAATTTTATGCTCGATTTCAGGCAAGGACTTTAAATAATCAAATGTCTTGATAGACATGATATTTACCAGTACTGGTGCTGGCGTGACTTGAAATACTGGATCGTTTTTTCCAGGCCTTTGTCGAGCTCAATTTTGGGCTGCCAGCCTGTTATTGAGCTAAACAGATCATATGAGCCGTAATAGTCCCCAATATCTATTGCTTCATGATCGGGTGGGAATGGCACAATACTGGTATCAAATTTACAGTGCTTACTGAGATATTGAATAAAATCCAGTAGAGAATAATTATTTTTTGCGCCGAGATTATAGGCATTGCCATAGAGAGCAGCATTATCGGTGGCTAGTAGAAACGCATCAACGACATCATCAATGTAATTGAAGTCGCGTAACTGTTCTCCGTCACCGAATATTTGAATAGGTTCGCCGCTAATGGCCCTGCGTATAAAAATGCCAGCAAAGCCCTGTTTGTTGCCGCGTAAATGCTGGCGAGGACCATAGGTGTTGGTTAGTCGTAATGATACACATCGTATCCCGTATACTTTCGCATAGAGTGTATAGTACATTTCGGCAGCATATTTATTGATGCCATTGACGTCGACAGGTACTACGGGGTGTTTTTCATCCACCGGGAGATATTGTGGTTTTCCATACAATTGCCGAGTGCTGGCGTAGATGATAGTGACATCCGGGTTATTAATTCGACATGCTTCAAGGATTGAAAGTTGACTGGTGCAATTGATATCAAGATCTGTTTTTGGATCAGCCATGCTTTCTATATGGCTGGTTTGACCTGCAACACTGTAGATGACCTCAGCATCCTGGACAATGTAGTTTAAGCTGTGTTGATCACGTATGTCAGAGAAATTGATTTTAACTTTATCGCTGATCGTTTCAATATTAGCCAGGTTGCCGCCATATTGCCCCAACATAGAATCGACTAATGTAATCTTCGCCCCGAGGGAAGCGAGTCGAATGGCTAGATTGCTGCCGATAAAACCCAGCCCCCCGAGAATGAGAACTTTCCTGCCTTTATAGTTATTCATTCACTGCTGTCCCGTTAACTCCCTCTCCCACAGGGAGAGGGTTGGGGTGAGGGGATAAATTAAGGTAAAGCATTGTTTTATATACTCCCTCATCCTAACCTTCCACCCCTCAAGGAGGTACTGAAAAGAGTCCCTGTGGGAGAGGGAGTTAACGGGACAGCAGTATTACTCATTATTGATTATCTCCTGGTAGCTTAGCGCCATATGTTTGTCTTATTATAAATTGTGGCTGTTGGTTTTGAGTCAGAAAGATACGCCCGACATATTCTCCGACCGTACCCAGAACGACGAGTTGAATGCCCGCAAAAATCGTAATAGATACGATAAGAGAAGCCCAGCCGCGTGGGAAATCTTCATGGGTGAAGAGTCCGCCGACACTCCATGAGATTATAAAAAACAGGGCCAATAAAAAGCCGACACCAGACATTATAAAACCAAGAATTGAGCTCAGTCTTAGCGGGACGATGGAAAAACTTGTTGCCATATTTAACCACAACCGAACGAGGCGTCTCAGATTGTAGTTGGATTGCCCTATGTCACGTGCCTGATGTTCGCATAGCTGTGTGCCGATTGAGTGTGTTGAACGCAATATAAGTCCATCTATATAAGGAAACGGCCCGTTATAAAGTGTGACAGTTTTAGCCAGAAATTTGGTCATTACCTTGAAGCTTGAAAGATAAAGACCTTTGGGTTTGTTGAGTAATGAGACGCTCGCCCAATCATTGAATTTACTGCCAATGTTTCTGAACCAATGATGTTGCTTATGTTCGTAATAGCTGTAAACAACGTCATAGCCTTCGCTGAGTTTTTGTACTAATTTAAGAATTTCAGCAGGAGGATTCTGAAAGTCATCATCAATTATGACAGCGCATTCGCAGCTTACAAATCTGAGGCCACACATCACCGCATTGTGTTCGCCAAAGTTACGAGCAAGGTTTGCGTATTTTATGATATCGGGATATTTGTCAATTATTTCTAATACACGCTCGTGACTTTTGTCACTGCTGCCATCATTAACAAGAATTATCTCAATTCGAGTAAAGAAGGGCGACAGCTCTTTGTGAATTTTTTCAATCAATGCTTGAATAGTTGATTCGCTATTAAAAACAGGAATGACGATGCTAAGTGAATCAAACACAGGCGCGTTGTTATCTTTTTCAGAAATTTCCATAATAATTATTTGCTGGAAATAGAGTGCTGTTTTTGATGGCTGTCAATTAGATCATCCCACAGTGATCTAACTGGGGCAGGGTAATCGACTGTTTCAGGGCTATTTTGAATAGGTTTCGAATTAATTATATTCATGCATAAATTTTCTATTTCTTCGGCAGGAAGATTGACATCGAAATATTGTAATGCCGCAGATAATTCCTCTACGCTGTAGTCGGGGTCAGTTAATTTATCGTAATAAATAGTTCTAGTGGGAATGGCGTCCATATATTTTTGCATACGCTGGTAATGTTCATGCCATAATTTATATCCCAGCCATAGCGGTATTTTATTTCGTTGCCGTAATGATTTTGCGACATGATAAGGCTCACGAATACAAATCAATATTTTTTCTATCTCAGCGCCATGTTCCAGCCAGGCAGGTAATGTAATACAGAACCGATTTTCTTTGATGATTTTATCACGATATTCAAGATCGGATTGCTTGATTTTAGCGGATAAGCGCACCGCACGCTTTAAGATCGTTTTTTTTGAGGGCAATTTCAGGTAAGCAAGTCTGTTCCAGATGCCATTAATTAATGAAGTATTGATTTCAAGTATTTTCTGCTGTTCATAATAGCCGTGCGGATTCCATTTATCACCAGGATAAAATGTATTGCTGTTGCCAAGATTGGCGCCGGCCTCAAAAAATAACCGGGCAATTAGCGAAGAGCCAGAGCGATGCATGCCCGATATAAGTTTCATTTTTTACGATATGTTTTATGACCAGAGAGATTGGCGGCCACTATTGAACTTGGTATATCCCAATATCCGGGCCACGGCCAGTAAAATCCTTTATATGTTTTTGCTTCTTTATGAAATCATAATACCGCAATGCTTTTTGCGTTAGGATCGGAAATAGTTTTTTAGTGCCGTCGCTATAATATCGATCATAAGTATAGCTTGAAATAATGATATATGCGCCCCTCGGTATGGATATTTTGCCGGATTCAAATTTTAAACTCCTGGAGTACAGCGGCCAGACCTTTAAAGGCTTTTGGTTTTTGTTGTTGTTAAAATAAAATATAAATCCATTTCTTAACAATTCATTTCTGCCTGCCAGGACGTAATCAAAGCTGGAAAAAGTAGTCATTTTGTCCTGTGAGAAGGCCTTGGGAAGATAGTGCGCCAGGAATGTGTCCAGTATAATGATTGAGTTATCCGGGATGTTTTTCTGGATCCATTGGCTAGCGGTTAAACGTGTGTCTTCTCGTGTCTCTGTCAGTAAATTGTAGCTTTTTGAAAAACTATCAGAGAAACTGACTCCGTAGTACGCTGTTAAAACAAGCAATGGGATAGTGCCTGCTACCACCCCCAGGTTTATTTTAGATTGCCGTTGTTGTGATAATGACTGAAGCCAGGCAGAGACCGCAGGATGTGAAATCAATCGTAGTGCAAGTATGATTGTAAAAAAAATAAAGAACGGATAAACGGGACGTAACCACCAGCTATCGGTCCATGAGCTTGTCATGAAGGCTGTGCTATACCCCAGCACAAACAAGACAGAGAACATTAAATCACGGTCTCTGATTAAACCGTATATCCCCGCCAATATCGTTCCAAATAATGAGGCAGCGCCAGCATTGCTCGCGATCAACTTGTATACCGCTGTTACTTTGTTGGCTGCGTCGTCAAGATACAATCTTCCCACGTGTTCTTTTTGACCGCCGCCTACCTTCATGAAGGTTTGTTCCAGAAAAGCCGTGTACGTTACATAATCAATAAACAGGTATGGCATGAAGAAAAATAGAAAAACGGGGGGGAGGACGAAAAAATAAATCAGATAATATTTTGGATAAGCGCCTTGAATTATATCATATGAGAATTTAACAAAAAGGATTGGGAAGAGAACAATTGCCGGGAGCTTGGAGGCAAAAGCTGCGGTGCAGGCCAGCAGTGACCCGAAATAACTGGCCTTCCCTTTTTTTGCAAAACAACTGAAATATATGGTTAGACTTAAGAATAAAAAAACAAAAGTATCAACGCGGACTTTATTCGCGGCCATTACAGAGTCAGGAATGAGAATTGCGATTATCAGGAAGAGTAATGCACCAGCGATTGATTTATAGTTTCTATAGATGATAAATGCCAATGTGAACAGGCCTAGCGTGTGGGCGAAGCTGAACAAAAGGCGTGCGCTGCCATAAAAGACAACATCATTAGAATAGAGCAGCGATGCAAATTCTATTTTGCTGGCAACAATGCCGAAGATCGAAAAAACCCAATATATAATAAAATATAGTACTGAAAGGATATACATTGGCAGGGTGTTGTACCCAAACCATTTCGGGTTGAGGTCGTAATCCAGAAACCCAAGCGCGATGGGGACTACGAATTGCTCATCCATGCTCCATGTCGAATAATTAAATGTACCTCCAGATCTAAACAGGGAAACTATCAAAATTCCTAAAAAAATAAGAATGTATTGTCTGTATTTTTTAACTTTCATAGCTTGTTTGGCAGTAAAAATTTAAGAACCTGGCTCTGCTTGATATTTCGGCAACTGTGTCTCAGAGATGTCTTTTAGAAATGGTGCTTGTTGATCTTTGTCAGCCAGTTGAGGTGACGCTGATGGCCATTCGATACCGATATCCGGGTCATTCCAGGCGATGCTGAATTCTGTATTGGGGTTGTAGATGCGGGTGCATTTATACATGAACAGGGCGCTGTCACTGGTGACAGAAAAGCCATGGGCAAAGCCTGGCGGGACGTAGACCTGGTTTTTGTTTTCTCCCGAGAGGGTGATACCCATCCATTGACCAAAAGTCGGTGAACCGACGCGGATGTCCACCGCCACGTCATAGACTTCGCCCTGCAAGACGGTGATCAATTTACCTTGCGCATCGGGATGCTGATAATGCAGGCCGCGTAGCACGCCCTGCTGTGATAAGGAGAGATTGTCCTGGACAAATTGTTCCGGAATGCCATGTTCAGCGTAGTGCGCCGCACGCCAGGTTTCCATAAAGAAACCGCGCTCATCACCAAAGATGTCGGGCTCGATGATGATGACGCCGGGAAGCTGGCTGGGGATGAAGTTCATTGGTGCGTGAGGTGTGAAGCGTGTGCGTGTGTGGTTATAGAAGTCAGCTGCGCTATTTTGGTGTCTGGCGATTATTTTTTATGGGTTGCTGATGTGCCACAGTATATGCATCCAGCAGCCTGCGAATCATTCTCTGATATTGGGTGTGATGCTTTTTTGCTTCTTGTTTGAAGAACTCAACGCTTTCTTTGCTTAATGTTATTGTGATTTTTACGGAATCTTCTTTTTCTGCAAGCTTTTCAGGCGCCGGTAAAAAGTCAGGCACTACTTTTAAGGGGCCAATCGGTTCGTCAGTGTATTTGATTCTCGCGCTCATAAATACGTTTTCCTCTTCTCCAGTATCCAGCTCCAAATATTCGGATGCTGCCGCGGCGATATGTAAAACGGACAGTCAGGATCCCGTCCCCTACTTTCCCGAAACAGTAATATCGTTTCTCACGATGGCTATGGGACAAATCTTCAGCAATAACACGGTTTGAATCGAGAAATGCGTATTGTGCTTCTATAAAAGAAACTCCGTGCTTGGCTAGATTTATGAGGTCCTTTTCGAAGTCCCATTCAAAGCTTTCCTTGCTCATGGTTGGAGCTTAGCAAAAAACCGCCCATAAAGCCATATAATTATATGGCTTTATGGGCGGTTGATCAACCCTCACCCTAACCCTCTAGGGGCATAATCCCCAAATCTTGGGAGAGGGAATATTACTTCACTAAGTCAAGTAAATACTGCCCATAGCCATTTTTTTTCATCGGTATGGCGAGACGCATGACCTGTTCAGCATCGATGTAGCCCATGCGGTAGGCGATTTCTTCCGGGCAGGAAATCTTGAGTCCCTGGCGTTGTTCGATGATTTCGATGAAAGAGGCGGCCTGTTGCAGGGATTCATGGGTCCCGGTGTCCAGCCAGGCGGAGCCGCGACCCATGAGTTCTACATTGAGTTGTTTGCGCTTCAGGTACTCTATATTGATATCGGTGATTTCCAGCTCGCCTCGTTTTGAAGGCTTAAGCCCGGCGGCAATATCCAGCACCTGGTTGTCGTAAAAATAGAGGCCGGTGACGGCGTAGTTAGATTTGGGTTTGGCCGGCTTTTCCTCTAGCCCGATGGCTTGGCCATTGGGTTCAAACTCGACAACACCATAGCGTTGTGGGTCCTTGACGTAATAAGCAAAGACCGTGGCGCCTTGCTGCTGATCTCTGGCACGTTGTAGCCGTTCCGCCAGCCCATGGCCGTAGAAAATGTTGTCGCCCAACACCAGGGCAACCGGATGGCTGCCGATGAATTCCCGCCCGATGATGAAGGCCTCGGCTAGACCGTTGGGGCTGGGTTGTTCGGCATATTGAAAGTCCATGCCCCACTGAGCGCCGTCACCCAAAAGATCCTTGAAGCGGGGCAAATCTTCGGGTGTAGAGATGATCTGCACTTCGCGTATCCCGGTGAGCATCAGGGTGGACAAGGGATAGTAGATCATGGGTTTATCATAGACTGGCAGCAGTTGTTTGCTGATGACGCGGGTGAGGGGATAGAGGCGGGTGCCGGAGCCACCGGCGAGGATAATGCCCTTGCGTTGCGTATTGCTCATGAAGTTTGCTCTCCTGCCTGAAGTCCCAGGCGTTCACCGCGATAACTGTTGCTTAGCACATGTTCACACCAGGCCTGGTTTGCCAGATACCACTGCACGGTTTTTTTGAGGCCGCTGTCGAAGGTTTCTCTGGGCTGCCACCCTAGTTCACGCTGGACCTTGCCGGCATCGATGGCATAGCGGCGGTCATGGCCCGGGCGGTCTGTGACATAGGTGATGAGTGATGCGTAGTCGTTGATTTTTGCAGTCGGCGCGAGTTCGTTCAACAGAGTGCAGATTTTGATAACGACATCAATATTGCTCATTTCATTGTGGCCACCGATGTTGTAGACCTCGCCGGGCACACCCTTTTGCAGGACGCACTGAATGGCCTCGCAGTGGTCGCGCACAAAGAGCCAGTCGCGGATATTGCCGCCATCACCATAGACTGGCAGCGGTTCGCCTTGCAGGGCATTGCGGATTATCAACGGGATCAGTTTCTCTGGATACTGGTAGGGACCATAATTGTTGGAACAGTTGGTGGTTAACACCGGCAGGCCATAGGTGTGAAAATAGGCCCTGATCAGATGGTCTGATGCGGCCTTGGAGGCGGAATAGGGTGAGTTGGGGGCATAGGGCGTTTGTTCCGTAAAGTAGCCGCTTTCTCCCAGGGAGCCGTAGACCTCATCGGTGGAAATGTGGAGCAGGCGAAAATGTTGTTGTCGGTCCTCCGTTAGATCGGACCAGTAGCCCCTGACGGCTTCCAGCAACTCAAAGGTGCCGACCACATTGGTCTGAATGAAGTCGCCCGGCGCATCAATAGAGCGGTCCACATGGGATTCGGCAGCGAAATTGATAACGGCGTCGGGCTGGTGTTTTTTGAGTAACGCTATGATTATATTTCTGTTTTTGATGTCACCATGGATGAAAGTATGACGTGGGTGATGCATCACTGGTTTGAGTGTTTCCAGATTCCCGGCATAGGTGAGCGCATCCAGATTGATGATCGTGGTGTCTGGTGAGGCGTTTTCACCCTGCAGTCGCTCCAGTACAAAGTTGCCGCCGATGAAGCCGGCACCGCCAGTGACCAAGAGTGTTTTGTGATTAGGCATGGGTGTTGGGTGGGTTCTTCTATTCAATAGGGTGAAGCCGCTCCTACAGACGTTTTCATATCGTGCAAAGCCTAATAAATCAGCTTATTCAAATACTTTGCTATTTTGAAAAGGAAACGATATCATCTCCCGTTCTTTGCCGCAATTGAATAGAGAGTTGTTAAATGCCTTTAGTACGTTTAAGAGATAATGAGCCTTTTGAGGTTGCCCTGCGTCGTTTTAAGCGCATCTGTGAGAAGACCGGCGTGCTGTCCGAGATTCGCCGTCGCGAGTTTTATGAAAAGCCGACTTCAGTGCGTAAGCGCAAGGCCGCAGCTGCGGTCAAGCGCCAGCAGAAAAGGACCTCAATGGATAGGAATCGTCACACCCGTCCCAGTTATTAACCTGTTCGCGGATGCCGCATAACGGTCATCTGGTTCAGAATCATTAAATTCAATTAGTTTCTACTGCCCGAGATGGATTCAAGCCTCAAAACGCGCATTCAGGAAGATATGAAAACCGCGATGCGGAGCAGGGATTCGCGGCGCCTGGGTATTGTCCGCTTGATTCTGGCGGCCATCAAACAACAGGAAGTGGATGAGCGCATCACACTTGATGACACGCAAGTCATTACCATTCTGGGCAAGATGCTCAAACAGCGTCGCGATTCCCTGAGTCAGTTCCAGGCAGCAGATCGTCAGGATCTGGTAGACCAGGAAGCCTATGAGATTGATGTCGTAGAAGAATATCTCCCCCCAGCGCTTGAGGAAGCCGCGCTAGCCGCCCTGATAGACGAAGCCATTGCGACCAGTGGCGCAAATTCCCCCAGGGATATGGGTAAAGTGATGGGGCTGTTGAAACCCCGCATCCAGGGCCGCGCCGATATGGGCCTGGTAAGCCGTAAAGTCAAAGAAATACTGGGGTCATAAAGCCAGGGGCATTAAACCGGGGTCGCATTAAACCGGGGTCAGACTTCAGTTTTCCAGTTTTCACAAACTTTAGTTTGTGAAAACTGGAAAACTGAAGTCTGACCCCGGTTTAATGCACAGCTGAAGTTTCCCCTCAATCAATCTACAATCACTCCATGGCCGGCAGAATTCCCCAGCAATTTATTGATGACCTGACCGCGCGCGTTGATATTGTTGATGTGATAGACGCCCGGGTGCCCTTGCGTAAGGCAGGTCGCGACTATTCCGCGCGCTGTCCTTTCCACGATGAGAAAACACCTTCCTTCACGGTTAGCCAGGAAAAGCAGTTTTATCATTGCTTTGGCTGCGGTGCGCACGGGACGGCGATTGGTTTTCTGATGGAATTTGATCACATGGAATTCGTGGAGGCGGTTCATGACCTGGCTTCTCGGGTGGGGATGGAGGTGCCTGAGACCCGGGTGGCTTCCGATGAGTCCCGTGCGCATAATCAGGAAATCTATAGCACCCTACAGCAGGCAGCTGATTTTTTTAAACGCCAGCTTCGTGAGCATCACAAGGGCGAGGAGGCGATCGACTACCTAAAGGCGCGTGGCATCAGTGGTGAGACTGCGGCAGCATTCGGCATGGGTTATGCGCCACCGGGCTGGGATAATTTAGTCCCTGCGCTGGGAAAGCCGATGCAGGCATCCTTGCTGGCCGCCGGGATGCTGATCAAAAAAGAAGGTGGTAGTCATTATGACCGTTTCCGGGACAGGATTATGTTTCCGATTCGGGACCCGCGCGGCCGGGTGATTGCCTTTGGCGGTCGGGTGTTGGGTGATGATACTCCCAAGTATCTGAATTCTCCTGAGACCCCGGTTTTTCACAAGGGCCGCGAACTCTACGGGCTTTATGAGGCACGCAAGGCTGTTCGTCACCTGGAGAGACTGCTGGTCGTGGAAGGGTACATGGATGTGATTATGTTGGCCCAACATGATATCCATTATGCAGTGGCGACCCTGGGAACGGCGACCACAACGGTCAATGTGGAACGGCTGCTGCGCCTGGTGCCGGAAGTGGTCTTTTGTTTTGATGGCGACCGCGCCGGTAGAGAGGCCGCCTGGCGCGCCCTGGAAAACACTCTGCCAGTGATGCGGGAGGGTTATCAGGCCAGGTTTTTGTTTCTGCCCGAGGGCGAGGACCCGGACAGCCAGGTGCAAAAGGAAGAAAAGGCGGCTTTCGAGAAACGAATTGGGACTGCGATCACACTTTCTGCATTCTTTTATGACCATCTTCAGCAGCAGGTCGATACAGGGAGTATTGACGGCCGTGCCCGCCTGGTTGAATTGGCGCGTCCTTACTTGGCTAAATTACCCCAAGGGGTATTCAGGCACATGATGACCGAACACCTGGCAACACTTGCCAAAATGGATGCTCATGCGCTGGGCAGCATGCTGGGTGGCGGCCGCGATAGTAGGGGGGGAGGACGCCGACCTGGAAATGCCGGGCGCCCTAAACATCAGCAGATGTCACTTGTGCGTCATGCAATTTTTCTGCTGCTGCACCGTCCACAGTTAGCGAAAATTGCAGGAGATCCGGCAAGATTTCAGGCGTTGGAGTTGCGCGGCGCGTCGTTTTTGGTGGAGTTGCTTGAATTATTGCTAGCGAATCCACACTTTAATACGGCAAGCCTATTGGAACATTGGCGTCAAGACAGCAATGGGCCCTATTTAGCACGCCTTGCGCAGCAGGAATTGTTGATCTCGACTGATGAGATGACGCAGGAATTTGAGGGTGTCTTGAAACGCATGGACTTACAGCGGATCGAGCTGCGGATTCAGGCGCTGAATGATAAGGCGCGGACTTCGTGGAGCGAGGGAGAAAAAGCCGAGCTGCAGCAGCTGTTCAGGGAGAAATCGTCAGTTTTATGACGCGCAAGATTACGATTGGGTTCACAAAACCTTATAGATTGTTATACAATGGTCAGTTAAGTTTTTTGAAGTTAGAGAATTTTTTAGAGGAGTAGGGAGCTAAATGAAGCAAGAGCGTCAGTCACAGCTAAAATTACTCATTGCCAAGGGTAAGGAACAGGGGTACCTGACCTACCGTCAGGTCAATGATTTCCTGCCCAGTGATATCGTCGATCCGGAGCAGATTGAGGAAATCATCGCCACGATCAGCGAGATGGGCATTACAGTGCAAGAGATTGCGCCTAGTGCTGATAACATCATTATCAATGACTCCGCGGCTGTAAGCTCTGATGAAGATGCCGAAGAGGCTGCTGCAGCACTCGTTAGTGTCGAAAATGAATTTGGCCGCACGACCGATCCGGTCAGGATGTATATGCGTGAGATGGGTACGGTCGAATTGCTGACCCGTCAGGGCGAAATCAAAATCGCAAAGCGTATTGAAGCCGGTCAGCACCAGATGCTGCAGGCATTGTCGGTTTATCCCGAAACCATCAATACTTTGCTGGTGCGATACAGTTTGGTTGCCAATGAGGAAATGCGGCTTGCTGATCTAATGACTGGCTATAATGACGGTGAAGAAGAAGAGGTCATTATTGCCCCACCCAGAGTGGTTGTTACGGATGCCCAGAATAAAGCTGCCGACGAAGAGGAAGAAGAAGTTGATACCGGGCCGGACCCGGAAGAGGCGAGGGAGCGCTTTGGTAACCTTCTGGCGCTCTATGATAAGTACGTTAAGCTTGAGAGCAAACATGGCCGGGAACATGCCAAGACCCAGAAAATACTCGCGGCTATTTCGGAATGCTTCCTGGAGTTTAAGCTAACGGCCAAGGTCGTTGACCACCTGGTCAGGAACCTGCGCGAAACGGTGGATCGTGTTCGTGCCCAGGAAAAGATCATTATGTCGATATGCGTTAACAAGGCGCATATGCCTCGCAGGGATTTTATTACCTCGTTTCCTGATAATGAGACCGATCTGGGCTGGTTGTCCAGGAAGATCGAGGGTGGGTTTGATTTTTCTCCCGTACTGAAGGAGCACAAGGATGAAATCCTGCGTGCTCAGAAGAGGCTGGTTTCAATTCAGAAAGATGCAGGGCTCTGCATTAATGAAATTAAGGATATCAACCGCAAGATGTCCATTGGCGATGCTAAGGCACGTCGCGCTAAAAAAGAAATGGTAGAAGCTAATTTGCGGCTCGTCATTTCGATTGCCAAAAAGTATACCAATCGCGGGTTACAATTCCTGGATCTGATTCAAGAGGGCAATATTGGGCTGATGAAGGCGGTAGACAAGTTTGAATATCGCCGTGGTTATAAATTCTCTACCTATGCCACCTGGTGGATACGCCAGGCGATTACCCGTTCTATTGCTGATCAGGCACGCACGATTCGGATACCGGTCCACATGATCGAGACGATCAACAAGCTTAATCGCATTTCTCGCCAGATGTTGCAGGAAATGGGACGTGAAGCGACGCCTAAAGAATTATCCGTGCGCATGGAAATGTCGGAAGATAAAATCCGCAAGGTATTGAAGATTGCCAAGGAACCCATTTCTATGGAGACACCTATTGGTGATGATGAAGATTCACATCTTGGCGATTTTATCGAGGATCCCAATGTTTTATCACCACCTGATTCCGCTACGGTACAGGGATTGCGCGAGGCGACCTCCGAGGTTCTGGAGAACCTGACTGTACGCGAGGCGAAAGTGTTGCGTATGCGTTTTGGTATCGAGATGAATACCGATCATACCCTGGAAGAGGTTGGTAAACAGTTTGATGTCACCCGCGAGCGTATCCGGCAGATAGAAGCCAAGGCCTTGCGTAAACTGCGCCACCCCAGTCGTTCAGAAGGGCTGCGTAGTTTTGTGGAATAGCGATAGCGAATAGAAGCTGCAGTATTGAAAGGGAGCCTTGGGGCTCCCTTTTTATTATTATTTTTAGCAAATATTTTGGGCTTGTAGCTGTTGATACTGTAGTTGATGCTGAAAAAACCTGATAGAATAGCCACGCTTTAGGGCCTGTAGCTCAGTTGGTTAGAGCAGGGGACTCATAATCCCTTGGTCGTAGGTTCGAGTCCTACCGGGCCCACCATTTGCCCTTCCGAAGAAGTCCATAAAATTTCATATACTCAATCGGTCACTGCTGTCCCATAAACCAGATCACAATACTTCCTGACGCCTTGATTCTGACCTTTCCCCTGAAATTAGCACCATGCTGTATTCGGAGCAATTCCTTCTACCCTCTAGGGGCATAAATCCCTGAGGGAGAGGGAGTATTGTTAATCGGTATAGATACTTTTAGGCCAGTAACGTCCAAGAAAGTGATATTCCCACGATAAAACGCACATAGTTTTTACAATACAGTGAAGTGACATAATTCACGGGTGAATTCGGGAGGCTCTCAGTCTAGACTGCCGAACGAATCGCCACTTTTTCTAAAATTGTCTCCCATTCCCTAACACTTTCTTTATCCTCAAATAGTAATCCGGATCGCGCTCGTATACGTTGCTCCAGCGTACTTCTATACGCATTGTCACTTGCTACACGCAATGCAGATTGAATATATTCGTCGAGTGAGTGTGCAATCAACTCAGTGATGCCCATTTTTAAATACATGCCACTGGTAAAGCGGCCATTGATAAAGCTGCTTGGCATAGTAATGACACATTTTCCAAAATAGAATGCTTCAAAACTGGAATTACATCCACCAAATGGATAAGAATCGAGTATGACATGAGCATATTTCAGAAGCGCCAAATATTCGTTTAGAAATAAGCGATTTTCCAGGATTAATAAACGGCTAATATTGCCATTCAATTTTGTTCTGATATGTTTATAAAATTCCTCCTTTGCCATGGGAGAAATTGAACAAAGCACGATAACGGCACGCGGATCAGCGTCTAGAATCTCCTGGTAGACGATATCGAAATCTGGATGGAATTTCTGCTGAGTCTGAAAGCTTAAATATATATGACACTGCTCATTGTCCAGCCAGAATTTTGGACCAATATTTTCTGGCAGGTTATTATATGTCATATTGATCGAGTGATTGATGTAATAGGTGCATATGCTTTTTGTCAGGATCAATTTTTCAGTGTAGTGATCATGGCAATATTCAGAATCCTCAAAAAGTTCGCTTGAAATAAAATAATCGATTGTTCCAATTCCCGATGTGTCGGAGTGGCCCCAGGTTGTCATTTGTACCGGCGCAAGGCGTGAGTATGCTAGAAAATAGGTATCAACTGACATGCCAATATCGCAATAGACTAGAATATCAAGATTCAAAGTTTCGATTTCTTTCCTCCAGAGATCAAGATAATCTTCATTATATTTTTCAGCAAGAACCAGATGAATATCTGAATGATCCCGGATATATTGGCCCAGCGTGTCTCCTGGCTTTTGAAAAAATATTGTGACTACTTCAAATTTATCACGGTCGAGATGCGCAATAATGCCGCCACGATCTCTGGCAACAGAATGATCCATAAAATACTCTGAAATAAACCCTACCCTGAGTTTTCCTGGTTTTTGTTTTTTAGAAAAATTACTCTGGTATGACAACTCAGGACATATTTTTTTGAATACTTGATATTGTTTTCCGAATAAATCTCGATTATTGAAGTTTTGATAGGAGAGTCTTAACGTAAAGGGCAGGCAATACTGGAGCCTCAGTTCTTTAAAGGTAAATTTCTTGCCAGATTTCAGTGTCTCATCCAGACAGCTATTGTAAATATTCCTGTAATGGATAATGTCATCAGTAGAAGTATAAACAAATGGTATAACCATTTTGCTCGTAAAGAAATCATGCTGTTCAAACAGGGTCCTGACAGCACTGGTATTGCTGGCGTCATTATAAAGAATCGCAAGGTTGTTAATATCGATAGGTAGTCGCTTCTTGATTTTCTGAAACCAGTATAAAGCAGACTTGAAATCATCAGACCTGAAATAGGACGATGCCAATTTCCTGATAGGTGCATCGTCAGTCGTCAGGTTCGTAAGTTTTTTAAAAAGCTGCTGGCTATACGTATGGTTGCCCAATTTTTCGTGTAGCAAAGCCAGATTCCAGTATGCCGTAATGTTTGCAGGATCCTCCGCAATACTTTGAAGTAGATATATCTCTGCCTCAAGGTACTTGCCTTGATTTGCCAGTTGCACGCCAGTATCTAAATACGGTTTTTTTAAAATATTAGACATGGCTATAAAATAATATCCTGTTCATTGCTCATCGACATGGTTGTAATATGCATACCCACTCCAAATGAAAACTACCATACTCGGCATAAAAAAATCTCAATTTTCCATGATTCAGCTATCCTGTCGTAAAGCACCCAACTTTAGTTCACAATGAAATAATGATCACTATCTACAATAAACAATTATCTTCAGTTCCAGATAACTTGCTGATATGATGGATGACAGCTGAAGTAACTTATTGCTTAAGTTCGGCCCAACTATCCTCCTCGTAAAAGTAGCCTGATCCCATGAATGACTACTCATGACGAAAATAACCGATAATATTCAATCTATCCTGCAACAGGCAAACGCCCTCCATCGATCCGGAAAACTGTTAGAGGCAGGAAAATGCTGTCTGCAAATTCTTAACACTGATCCTGATAATGTAGATGCACTCGTACTGAGCGGTATACTGGATGTCCAGCTCGGCGACAAAGAAAGAGCCGCTGCCTGTTTCCTGAAAGCGGTGACTGTTAGCCCTCTTGATTCAGTGCTTCACTTCAACTATGCCAAGATTTTGAAAATGCTTGGTAAGACAGATGATGCTATTGCTAGCTACCGCAAAGCACTTAAACTCAATAGTCATTTTATCGAAGCCTATATTGCACTGGGGAATACGTTACAGGAGCAGGGCCTAGGGGAAAAATCTGTTGAATGTTTCCGAAAAGTACTTGAATTGGATCCAGGCCATGCGGCCTCCCATAATAATTTAGGAAATCTATTGCGGGAATCCGGCAACCTGGATGCGGCGCTCAAATCTCACCAGCAGGCTATTAAGCTCAACCCTGAATTAGCAGAGGCTCATAACAGTCTTGGGATTGTATTCCAGGCGCAGGGTCATCTAACAGATGCACTTGATAGCTTTAATCGCGCCCTTAAAATTAATCCTAAGCTAGTCGATGCCTATACCAACCTTGGCGTTACTCTAAAACAGTTGAATATGTTTGATGAAGCAATGACTAACTTTCGTAAAGTTATTGAACTCAGGCCTGAAGATGATGCAGCGTTTAGCCAACTAGGCCTTGCTTTACATGAGCGTGGGCAGTGGGATGAAGCGATAGCCTGTTTCCAGCAGGCTATTGATATTAGCCCCGGAAATGCTATGCACTATTGTAATCTTGGCATTACCCAAAGATTATTTGGGAAATTTGATGAGGCTATACATAATTATAGGCTCGCTCTGGAGATCAATCCCGAGCTTCCAGAAACCTATTTTCATATAAGCACTATCAAGAAATTTACTGACGATGATGCTGATATTAAGGCAATGGAGAAATTGCTCGACAAAAATAATATTACGGATGAACACCGTATGCACCTGTGTTTTGGCTTGGGGAAGGCTTTTGAGGATATCAGGCAATATGATCAAGCCTTCGACTATTTCACGCAGGCAAATAAGATAAAGCGTTCGAATATTGATTACCAGGTCTCAGAGGATGAGGCTCTTTGTCAGCAATGGATAGAAACATTTAATCGTGACCTGATAGAAAAATATGATGCGGTTGGGTTAAGGGATAAAACACCAATATTTATCGTTGGCATGCCACGATCAGGAAGCAGCCTTATTGAGCAAATATTAGCTTGTCACCCTGATGTCTATGGTGCTGGTGAGTTATATCATTTAAATAAAATTATACTCAATGGCCTTTCAAAAAGTTCGAATAAAAATTATCAGGAATATATCAGGCATATTTCACCTGCGGATATAAAGCACTTAGGCACAGAGTATATTTCTTTGCTAAGACAGCATGCAGTGGGAGCGCCATATATTACGGACAAAATGCCACAAAACTTTGTTTATATCGGCATGATCAGGCTTATATTGCCTGACGCAAAGGTTATCCATTGCCAGAGAAATCCTATCGATACTTGTTTGTCGTGCTTTAAAAATAACTTCGATGCTTTACATGAATATGCCTATGATTTAACAGAGCTGGGGCGATATCATTGTATTTACCAAAGGCTGATGGAGCACTGGGATAATATATTGCCCGGTTTTGTTTATAACCTTCAATATGAAGAGATGGTTGTGGAACAAGAAGCTCAAACTAGAAGCCTGTTAGAATATTGTGGTTTGCCCTGGGATGATGCCTGTTTAAACTTCCATACATCAACGCGGGCTGTTGGTACTGCTAGCGCTTTTCAGGTTAGGCATCCAATTTATAAAGGATCAGTAAATAGCTGGAAACGGTACGATAAACAACTTGAGCCATTACGCAAGGCTTTAGGGCTTGCATGAAACTATTGAAATTAGTAATTTGAGTCACTGCTGTCCCGTTAACTCCCTCTCCCCCAGGGAGAGGGTTGGGGCGAGGGGATCATGATGGTGATTCATTGTTTAATTTATCCCCTCATCCTAGCCTTCTACCCCTCAAGGGGGTACTGAAAAAAGTCCCTAAGGGAGAAGGGATTATTTCGATAGCAGAATTGTGTGCTCATGTCTTCAATGCCCTCGAACAAGCTGATTGCTAAAATAACCAGAGGGTTATCATGTGTCACTATTATATTAACGGGACAGCTGTGAATTTGAGTTATTATTGGTGTGGCATGACTCTTCCACTTTAGATAGAAGTGTTCTCATTGGCGGGTTATCAGGGTGAGCTTTGAGTGCTTTTTTGATTATATCTACTGACTCAGGTCCCCTTCCAAGTGCAAACAACACTTTGCACAAAAGAAAATGCGCATCTACATTTAGCGGATGTGTGCTGCAGCTTTCTTCAATAATTGGTAGCGCTTCACTGAACTTCTGTTCTTCGATCATTTTCTTAACACGATTTTTCACTATGAAAATTTTAGCATCACGAGATACATCGGATTTCACCTCTGGCGTGATTGAAAATGATTGGCAAAAATCGAACAACATGCTGGCATCGTCAGGATAATAATCCATTACGTTATCTCGATATCTCCAGATTGCTTCACCAATGGCGTTAAGCCGTGACTGGAATGATAGTTCTACTGATGGAGTCATACGCAAATCCGGGCCATCGGCGTAGAGCATACGGTTATCCTGAGCTTCCGGCGAATCAATCATAAAGTCCATTGCCACTGATATTCTTGGTTGCGACGCACGACAACTTGCCTTAGCCCCCCAATGCAAGATGCTCGCATCCCAGGCTAAAACTGAGCCCGCCTTTGCAGGGACAGCTCTTATATTCTTGACGTCATCAATCTGTATGTAACGCAGGTTATCCGGGTGATGTACATCTAAATGAGTAGGTAGTACATACATGCAGCCATTTAAGGGGGTTGCATCCGTGAACGGCAACCACACGGTCAAATTAATTGGCCTGCCATCAGGTTGCGTGGCCAGGTCGAATAAGTCGCGATGAGGCTTGAATCCAGAGCTGTCTTTATCAATATGCCAGGCCCACATGCCGGCAAGTAAGACTTTGTAGTTCTGTCCAAGAATCGGGGTCAGGAGGTTTGATAGACGGGAAAATGTTTGCCATATTTCGTCATAGACAAAGATAAAAATAGGTGGAAGGCCATATTGCACGATGCTTTTTATGGCGTTGGCTATGTCATTGATCTCGCTCTCATCCATTACAACGCGGGTATCAAAATACCCTTCTTCAATAACATATTGGAGGTACTGTGCAATTTCAGTATCCTCCAGTTTGAAGGCATTTGAACTTGTTGAAAATGGAGTGGTTGAAATGGAAAGGTTGGGGTTAAGTGCTTTCCAAAACGAGATTTGAGTAAATTCGTTTGTATTCTTCATTTTGATGATGCTACTGGAATCGAAATGACGTATCAACTTGTCGTTGGTTACTACTTTTATCCAGGGAAAAAAGCCAGCGGATAGGTAATTGTCACTTCACCAACATCTTCCTCGGGGCCAAAATCAAATTGTTTTATCAGAATCACTATCTTGCGTTCCAGGACGGGGTCGTTGAGTTCGCTGCTGATAATTTCGCATGCACTGACCTGACCTGAAGAGGCAATGGTAATTTTGAGTAACACTTTACCTTCCAGTGCAGGGTTGCTGCGTAGGGCGCGGTTATACAATTTATTCAGGCGTCCTTTATTCAGGTCAAAGACCAGCCCAATATTTTCCTCACTGCGGGTTGGCACAACATCTTCCTGAAGTGCCAGATCTTCATCCCCGGGGCTGACGACCTGTTCGATAACGTGCTCCGCCAGTTCGGTGTCGCCAGTATCACGGCTTAGATTAGAGACGTCGATGCCACTACTGGTCTTGGTGACATCTTTGTCTATGAGCGACGGCGTTACTTTGGCCGGTGCTTCTTTCCTGGCACGTTGTAGCGGCTGTGAACTATTTTTCAGTTTTTTGATAACGTCATTTTGTCTCAGGCTCGAGAGTTCACTGCTTAACGCAAGTAGTCCTGAACGTGAAGCCCTTTCACGCGCAGTTTCCTTTTTGGGTTCGGGCACAATTTCGGGTGCCGGTTCAGGTTCTGCCTTTTTCTCCGGTTCCGGAACGGGTTCAGGCTCTGGCTCTTCGACAACGGGCGGCAAGGGTGCGGGTTCCTCAATAACCGGCGCAGGCGGCGGTGGTGGTTTTCGTTGCAATACCAGCTTTGCCAGGCGAGGAGGGATAGCATCTGCCCTGGTCTGTTCCGGCTGATCTACGCTGATGATGGGGATAATGACACTGATGAGCAGTGATATAAGCAACACTGCAGACAGGATAATGTTATAGCGTCGTTCCTCAGCGGATGAATCCAGCCAGTATGGCAGGGCAGACGGCGTTGTTGTGGCAGCGGTCATTATTTTTCAGTGCTGTCGGGATATTTTTGTATGACTGCTAGCGAAACCTGGCCGTATTTTGCCTTGCTGCTGGTGAGCATGATTTTTTTCAGCAGGCGGTATGGTGTGCGCTTATCGGCCAGGATGTTCACTTCGGGTCGTAAAGTTTCTTCGGTTGTGGGGCGGATAGTGTTTGCTGCAATCCGTTCCAGAACTTCCTGCAATGCCGGGATATCGGTAAGCTCGTTCTCAATGGCCTCCTGGACAGAAATGACCTTACGGCCCTGAACCAGGATCATTTTGTCCGTCACCATGACGGTGACGGCCTCCGCTGGAGGTTTTTCGGCATAGGATTCTGGTAGTTTGATGGATTTGGTACTGGGTAAGACCTCGACATTAGAAGAATTGACCAGCAGAAAGAAAACCAGGATGGTGAAGATGTCCATCAGTGAAACCAGGTTGAGTTGGGTGCTGGCCTTATGTCGCTTGTAAGTGCGCTCCATGCGTTTGGCGCGGCGTGACATTTTCATCAGGGTTTTTCCTGTTCCGTGGTCGCGCTTGGAGATTCAGTCGGGGGGGCGTCACCGATGGAAATGTCAGGGAAAAGTTCGGTATTGACTGAAATGCCGTTCCGGAGAATGTGGGCGGCACGCACAGTGTCCATGGCCTGTATCAGGTCATCATAGGGAATGTCGGGTTCCAGCAGTATGGTCACATCCGTTTTGTCCGGGATCAAGGCTTTAATCCGCTGCATTTCTACGGAGAGTTTGTCCAGTTGATATCCCTCTGGTGTTTTTAAGATATTGACAGGCGGGCTACCGCGGTCAGAGACCACGATACGGTCTGCGCGCACGATCACCTCGGTATGGAGCACCTCTTCCTGGCGCTGATCAATGGCATCGTTTTCTGTTGGCAGGGCGAGTTCCATGATAGCGACGCGCGAGAATACTGCAGTGATCAACAGGAAGGGGATCAAGATCACCATGAGGTTCAGGAACGCAGTAATATCCATCTCCGGCGCATGATGCCGGTGTTGACGCCAACGTCTTCGCATCAGGACTATCCCTTGCCGAGAGTCTTGCCAGAGACGGTGTTGAGGAATTTCACGGCAGACATTTCCAGGCTGTCAACCAGCTCTGTTGTCTTGGTCTGTAACAGGGCATGTATGAGGAGCAGGGGAATAGCCACCATCAGGCCAAAGGCTGTGGTGTTCATGGCCACCGAAATACTGGCTGAGAGCAGGTCGGCCTTTTCAGCGGGATTAGCAGTCGCAACTGCAGTAAATCCCTGAATAAGTCCAATGATTGTGCCCAACAGGCCGAGCAATGTGGCAAGATTGGCAAAAGTGGCCAGGTAATGGGTGCGTTTTTCGAGACGTGGCATGACTTCCATCAGGCCTTCTTCCATGGCCGTTTCGATTTCATCTCGCTGGGTGGCAGAGCTGGAGCGGTTCAGTCCGTAGCCGAGTATTTTACCGATGGCAGCTTTGGAGCTTTCTGCAACTTTAATGGCATTTGCCATATTACCCTTGTCGAGTGCCGCCATGATGTTCTTCCAGTCACGTTTGTTGGCGCTGTTGATACTAGTCAGGTAGATATAGCGTTCTGTAGCGATCGCTATCCCGAAGGCCAGAATGATGACGATGGGGTACATGAAAACCCCGCCATTCTGAAAGAATAAAATTATTATATCTAAAGACTCCATCTATATACTCCTTTGCCGGTTTAATTGTTACCGAGGTCATTCGTTGGGTTGTATCAATTGGTCGAGTTGTAGCTGTTGTTGAAAGGTTTCACGATCAATGGGTCTCAGCTCGTGTTTTATCAGGCTGACCCAGGGGCGTTTGGGTAGGGTAGTTGTTTGTGTTTTCTGCCAGGGGATTGTATAGCGTACCTTGGGTGACTCTTGTTCCCCGATGATCGATGTCCCTTTAAGATCTACCGTGGGCGCAGCTGTTGCGATGTTAAACAGGGTGCTGCCCAGGAACGTAAACATGATGATGGCGAAAATCCTGTCAATCATGGCTTTTTCCCCAGGCGGCGTTTGAGATCGATTATCCACAGCTTGACCTGCCTGTCTTCTTTTTTCTGCAATTGTTGATAGGCTTCATAGTGGATCAGCGCCTGCTGTGGCTGCTGTAAATACAGTTCCAAAGTGATGCCCAGGTTAAGGTGGGCGTAAGCATAGTCGGGTTTAATGGCCAGCGCTTTTTCGTAAGCGGCTTGCGCTTCCTTGAATCGGCCGGCTTCCCGGTACAGGATCCCCAGTTGGTTGTATGTCGGAGCATTGTCAGGTTTAATCTGGATGGCTTTGA
>QIGV01000083.1 GCA_003230085.1 Gammaproteobacteria bacterium | reverse complement strand
GCCACCACTCATGCCGCCAACACGCAGTGGACTTCGGTCAACCCGGTACCTGATTTTAACGAGCTACAGGAAATCCTCTGGGACGGTAGCCGCTATATTGCCACCGGGTCCAGCGGTATGATCATGACCAGCAGCGATGGCACAAACTGGACAGCCCAGTCGATAGACGTACTTTACCAACTCTATGGCATTACCTGGAATGGTTCGGCGACCAACCCGCTGTATGTCATCTCCGGTGATCGCGGTCTCGTGATCACCAGTCTGGACGGCGACAACTGGACGTTCCAGACCACCGGTGTCAGCAACGGACTTGGACTTTTTAGTGTTGCCTGGAGCCCGGACCTTTCCCTGTTTGTGACCGTTGGCTCCCAGGGTGTACTGCTAAGTAGCCCGGATGCCGTGACCTGGACAGCGCGGAATTCGGGTACCGGCGCACTGCTGCGAAGGATCATCTGGAACGATACTTTCAAGCAATTCGTTGCCGTGGGCAGCTCCGGCGTCATCTTGACCAGCGCGGACGGGATCACCTGGGCAATACGACACCAGGATACGGCCAGCCTCATTTTGCGCGGCCTGGTCTGGAACGGGACGCGGATGGAATATGTTGCGGTCGGTAGCAGTGGTACCGTATTGACGAGTAATAATGGCTTCAGTTGGGCGCCCCCTGTAAACCTCAGCCCCAACCCGCCCACGACACAAACACTCTATGAAATAACCTGGGATGACACCAATGGCCAGTATGTCAGTGTTGGCACCAATGGCTTTATCATGACCAGCCCGGATGCCGAGACCTGGAACATTGAGGTCTCGAATACCGCAGCCCAACTACAGGGCGTTGTCTGGAATGCAATCAATGGCCAGTACATTGCGACAGGCAAGGAAACACTACTGAGCAGCCCGGATGGCATTACCTGGACCGCTGTTTCTACCGATGTCACCCAGCAATCCGCTCACTTACTGGGCACTGCCTGGGGGAATGCCACTTTTGTTGCGGTCGGCGATCTTGGCACCGTGGTCACCAGCCCGGATGGTGCTACCTGGGCAGATCAGACCGCCAGTTCCACAACCATGGTTCCATTAAATGCGATTGCCTGGGGTAACCCTTCCTTCGTCGCCGTGGGCAATGCCGGCACCGTGATCACCAGCCCGGATGGTCTAGCCTGGACGAATCAAACCGGTAATTCTGCAACGACTCAGATACTGAACGGCATCACCAGCGGCAACGGCCAATTTATCGCCGTCGGCGATGCTGGCACTGTGATCACCAGTTCTGATGGGATCACATGGACCCTGCGAACCAGCAATACCGCCGCAAGACTCACTGCGGCGGCCTGGGATAGCGGCAATGCGATTTATGTGGTCGTCGGTGAGAATGGCGCATTGATCACCAGCCCTGATGGCGTGACCTGGACCGTACGAACTTCAGGAACGTCTCGGGTATTAAATGGCATCATCAAAGGTGGCTCTGAATTAGTCGCTGTAGGCGACACCGGCACGGTCATTACCAGCACAGATGGTGTGAGCTGGTCTTTAGTCAACGCTGGTACAACGCTGAATCTTCATGATGTGAAGTGGAATGGCACACAGTACCTGATGACGGCTGACGCCGGTATTGTCCTATCCAGCCTGGACGTCACCGACAACAGCTTTATTTCATTTCAAGAAGCCACTGACCAAAATCTGTTGGCCGCAGCCTGGAATACGCAACTGTTTGCTGTGGTCGGAGATAATGCCACTATTCTTTCCAGTGGACGCCCGGATCTGGCACTCTCTGCAGCAGTGACTCCGGAACCTGTCTTTCAGAATCAACTGCTGACATTTGCGACCAACATTACGAATACCAGCGCGCTCTATACCGACAATGTAACCTGGACTTACATTCTCCCCTCAAACGTCACATTCCAGTCCGCCACCCCCGCTCAAGGTACTTGCGCACTCTCGCTGAATACGGTTAGTTGTGATCTTGGCGCCATCGTTGCCGGTGCGGAAGTCTTCTCGGTGAGTGTCAATGTGATGCCCACGCAACCCGGGACAATTACCAGCACAGCCAGTGTATTCACCAACAGTGAAATCAATACCACTAACAATAGCGACTCCGCGAACAGCACGATCCAAATGGCAGACCCGGATCTGGAAGACCCGGATAACGGCAATTCCAGTAACGGCGGCATCGGTACTATAGATGCAAGACTGCTGCTGTTACTGTTGATGTGGCTGGCTTGGCAATACCGACGTCAACGTTTGCAACGGCCTTCTCAGATTAAGCTCTGAATTTCTTCCTTAAAGTATTTCAAATACCCCCTCTCCCTCCGGGAGAGGGCTGGGGTGAGGGGATGAATAGATACAAAAACAATCTATTAGACTCCCGCTCCCTAACCCTCTCCCGGAGGGAGAGGGAATTAATACCAAGGTTTTTTAAGCTTTATATTCTGTATTCGTGGTGAAAAAATACAATCATTCTTGCACACAGTCATGGCCACACCACCCGCCATCGAATGGATCAATAAAGATCTGATTTTGAATATCCGGCTCCAGCCACGGGCCAGCAGGGATGAAGTCGTCGGGCTCCACAATCAGCGCCTCAAAATCAGAATTACTGCGCCGCCTGTCGATGGCCAGGCCAATGCACACCTGATCCTCTATCTATCCCGCCTATTTAAGACGCCCCGGTCCGATATTTGCTTGTTATCAGGGCAAACGGGCCGGAACAAACGCGTCAGGATTCAATTGCCCAGATTTGTACCCGCTGATATTAAACGCCTTATGGAGCATAAATAATAAATAAATTCAATGTATTAGAGAGCGCTAAACGTTACTTCGTCAGATGACACTCTACTGAGGCCAAAGACTGGCGAGTAATTTTATAACCGATGTCACACTTTTTAGGTGAAACATTCATAGAATTCGTAATTTTTCCGATATCTATGAAGTGCATATCGCGGGCACGGCTGCAGCCTGTGCGGGAGTAAATGGAAAGGAAACAATGGCGACAAATATACAAAAAATGAATATTGGCCTGCAGGAAGCGGAATTCAAGGGCCAGATGCAGGCCTTTGCCGACTGGAAGGCAGCGCTCACCACGACGATCAATCAGTTCCATGTCTGGTTGAACCAGCATGACCTGGCAAATCCTGAGCTCGAGCTGCGTATCTACGACGCCATCAAGGCACTGAATAACGACCAGTTGAGCATTGCCTTTGTTGCTGAGTTTTCACGCGGCAAGACTGAGCTGATCAATGCTATATTTTTTGCCGAATACGGACGTCGCCTACTACCCTCAGATGCCGGGCGAACCACCATGTGCCCAACCGAGCTCTTCTATGACCTGGAAGTAGATGAAGCCTATATCAAGCTACTACCGATCGAGACCCGCCTAAGCGATATTAGCCTCTCCGAGTTAAAGAACGAGGAGAACTATTGGACCAACCTGCCACTGAATATCGATGCGCCAGAACAAATGGCGGAAACCTTTCGTGAGATCGTCAAGACAAAAATGGTCTCCCAAGAAGATGCCGAGAAGCTCGGCTTGTTCAATACAGATAGTTTCAATGCTAATAACACTCAGGGCACAGGTGATGACCCTGATGCGCCACCACCACAGACAGAAATCCCGGTGTGGCGTCATGCCCTGATAAGCTTCCCTCATACCCTGCTAAAACAGGGGTTGGTGATTCTGGATACACCGGGTCTGAATGCTTTGGGCAGTGAACCGGAATTGACCCTGAACATGCTACCCAGCGCCCAGGCTGTGATATTTGTACTCTCCGCAGATACCGGAGTAACCCGCAGTGATCTTGATATGTGGCAAAATCACATCGTGGCGTTCCGCAACAATAAACAAAAAGGGTTAGTGGCAGTACTCAACAAGATTGACACCCTGTGGGATGAGATGAAAGAGACTGAAGAGGTCGCATTCACCATCGCTGAACAATGCAAAGCAACGGCCAACCTGCTGGGTATCGATTCAAAAAATGTTTTCCCGGTATCCGCCCAAAAGGCACTGCTTGCCAAAACCCGAAACGACCATGAATTGCTGGCACGAAGTAACCTGATCGCCCTGGAAAACCTGCTAGCCAATGAAATTCTGCCTGACAAACAAAATATTATTTGGGAAAACACGGTTGCTGGGGTCCAGATCCTGATCACAGATGCCTATGCGCCGCTGGCCAACCAAATGGAAGATCTTGAACAGCAGGTCAATGAACTTGCCTCCCTGCGCGGTAATAATGAAGAAGTTGTGCAGCACTTGTTGCAAAAAGCCAAGGAAAAGAAGGCCGTATATTATGAGTGTGTCAAAAGCTTCCAGCTCAACCGGCGCAAGCTGGCGCTACAAGCCAAAAGTATGTTCAATGCTCTGGATATCAATGCGATTGACAGGGTAATTGAGAGAACCCGCAAGTCCATGTCCGGTAGCTGGACCACCGGGGGGATTAAAAACGGTATGTTGGTGTTTTTTGATAGTCTGCGCGACGCAATGCAGATCATCAGCCGCCAATCCGTTGAAACCCGGGCGCTGGTTGATAATATCTATCAGAAATTCAACAAAGAATTTGGCCTGAAAATCCCCCCACCAAGAGAATTTCCGCTTCATATCTTCAGCAATGACCTGGATCAGCTCTACCTGAAATCGGAGGAATTCCGTAACAGCAGCTTTACCACCATGAGCGAACAAAGCTTTGTCGTGAAGAAATTTTTTATCTCTTTGGTCAGCCATGCGCGCCAGATATTTATCGATGCCAATAAAGAGGCGGATACCTGGATGAAGGAACTCATTAACCCGCTAGTGAGCCAGATTCAGGATAAACGTAAGGGTATTGAGCAGCATATGAAAACGCTGAGCAAGATCAGAGAATCAAAAAACAGCGTTGAAGGCCAACACAAACTCCTGCAACAAAAACAACGCGACCTGGAAGCCAAAGTGAGCACATTGAAACAAATGCAGCAGACTTTGGAAGAGTGCGCTCCCTCACAAAATCCGGATATCGATACAGAGCCTATGAAAAGCAGGGAAGCGGTTTAAGTCCCAGGGTTTTGTAAACCTGGCGCTGCTTGCGCCACCTGATGAGATTCGCTAGACTAATCGAGAATTGAGGAAAAAAGCCCGGTTTGATCCGGGCTTTTTTTCTTGCGACAAAACTTCCCGGGATTCAGAATGGGCCCCCCGTAGCACATAATTATAAATAGCCATAGTTTTACTGATAGTCACCCATGTCATCACTGCCAGACCAACGCATCCTGCTGAAATATCTCGTGGCCTCACCGCTGTTTTTCTTCATTGGAACCGTGCACGGTGTCATCCAGATTTTGCCACCCGTGCGTGCGTGGCTGGACTCTATTGGAAGCCCCTATGGCGGCCCCGGGCATATGATTGACCCGCTGGCCCATGCCCATATCAATGTCGTCGGCGGCGTTGTTTTACTTTGTATGGCGGTCACCTACTATCTATTTCAGGCAATTTCAGGAAAACCGGTTTATTCCCAGCGCATGGTCAATCATTCCTTCTGGTGGACCGTCGTCGGCATTACTGGTTTCTATTCAACCTTGCTGTATTTCGGAATCCGCGAAGGTCAGTACCTGTTGCTGGACAACTCGCTGGCAGCCGATCAGCTTCATGCCTATTACGGACCGATAATCGCCACAGTTTCGACCATCATGGGTGTTGGATTCTGGGTATTTTTTACCAATGTTTTTCTGACGGCCAAGGCAGTATTTTCCCAACAGCATGACCCTTAACTGCGGTTGCCCGCCGGCGTATCCCGACTGGCATGATACCGATATCGATCTTGGTGGCTTCCGAATACACACGCTGCCCATACCCATGCTGATACATATGCCACTCGCTTATGAGATATACCTGCAACGCCAGCAGGCGGCTATTGATGCACTGCAATTCAAAGAGCCCTGGCCCAGGCTGATATTGACGCGTTCGGGGGTATTGCGCGGCTCCATCACAAGACTTCTGGAGGACGCCCCATCAATGTCCCGCCATGTCCATAATTTCCCAAGCCCTTATATGGTCAGGGCTTTTCTGCACCATGGCAATGTCAGCATGCTCAGCAACCCGGTCAGGGGAATGCAAATGGACTTAATGGAGGAAGGGCGGATACCCAAAGATCTCTATCTATGCCACCTGACCTGCCCAGTTTGCTGCGAAGAACGGGGAGGCGATAAAATTCTGCTATTGCGTCACTGGCGGGTAAGCCCCCGATTAAGTAAACGTTTGCAACAGCGTCGTGGCGCCGGGAAATCTGCAGGTAACTAAAAGGACAAAGAAAAAACAGTACCTTACCTACAACGTAGGAAATATAGGCTACATAAGCAACGCCAATAACCTTAATTATCAAGTGGTTATAATGCCCTGATTTTACGAGCCGCCCACTAAAATTGTTGACCTTATCGCTCAATATATGCCATAGTCATCTCACATTTTGAGTCAAAAAGCGTAAGACAAAAACAACATTTGAACCGGGAGGAGACATCGTATGAGTGGAGATAACTGGATAGACATTAGCAAAATGGATGGATTAATTATCGTCGGCGTTGCGCTTATTTGGGGAGCTTTACTCTTTGGCGTAGCCACCAGGATAGCAATGTAAATCCTCCAGACTAAAAAACACCGCATCAATAAAAAGGCCAGATGATCATATCTGGCCTTTTTTTTAGTCCTGCTCCTGTAAAATCAATTGCGCCACGCTTGAAAACATCTTCAGATTAGCGGAGTATATCCCTTGTAAATTTGTAGTTATTGAACACTGGTAAACCGGAGTCACCCTCCCTCTAGTGTGGCAATATGAGCAAGGTATTGATTCGGCCTGCTGTATAAAGCCATAGCCACTTTTTCACAAAACTTGTCATGGCGTCCTGGTTTAGCGCACATGCGAAAGATTGTTAATGGCCCAACGTAGACAACTCGTACACGAACAGACCTATAGAACTATCCTGCTCTGGCTGGGTTGGGCATCAACTGCAATTGCGATCTATTTTTTTCTCTACCTGGATACCGATATCTGGGGATATATCAAGCAAGACCAGAGTAAAATTACCTGGGTCATCATAATCATGTTCGCCGTGGGAATCGCCATCAGTCTTTCTCTCACCCTGTCCATCACCAATGAAGCCATGCAGGCCGTAAAATTCGGGGACATTGCTAAAACGGAAAGCCTACATGGCGTAAAGCCCCAAAATGATCGCCATGCTATTCAGCGTTTTTTCCTGTCGCTCAAAGATATTCTGGAAAAAAATGCCCAGCCGGATATTGAATCATTGATTGATGTGGAGCTTGCTGACTACCACCGCAAAAGTCATGTGGTGGAAGTGATGGGTAATCTGCTAATCACGCTGGGACTGATCGGTACGGTTATCGGCCTCACCCTGACACTGACCGGCCTGACAACTTCCCTCGATGCCCTGGGGCATGACCAGAGCCGCCTGATTGATGGATTGAGGCGGGCTATGAGCGGCATGGGCACGGCATTCTATACCACTTTGCTCGGCTCGGTCCTGGGCGGGATTCTGCTGCGTGTTTTTGCCCTGATCACGGATGGCGGCATAGACAACCTTTCCGACATCGTCAAGAAAATCTGCATGGTCTATTGTGCATCGGATATCAAACCCTCATTTGAAAGAGATATGCGCGTCCTCAACACAGAGATCGAGCGCTTTGGCGCCAACGTCAAGATATTGCGCGCCGCGCTGAATGATACCAGGATGGCCATGCACGAGTTTCACGACGAAGCCAAAAAACTCAATCAGCTTAACGATGAAGATGACAGGGAGAAAACACTCAGAGATTCTGTTGTGCTACAGATGTACTACTCAGACCTCCTTAAAAATGAAATGCGCATGATCAACAAGATCAATCGTTCATGGTGGGGCAAACTACGCCGCGCCTTACGCAATTAAACGCGCACACAAGCAAACAGATCTCGTAATGGCTCGCAAACGCAGCTCGCCCAATATCCATGAAATCTTTTCCGATGTGGCCCTGCTCATGCTGGCAACGTTTATCTTCCTGCTGGTCATCATCCTGATTTCCTCCCGTCTTGCGGAAGATAAAGAACTGCCCCAGCTGAAAAATGAAGTAGAAAAACTGCGTGAAATGCTACAACTCTCTGAGTCTGACAGGGAGCAGCTCAAAAAAAGCCTGGGCAGTATCATCATCACTGACCCTGAGACGCAGCTGGAAACCATTTTGGACTCAGCCAGCGTCGGGCGCAAGGATTTCAACCTGTTCATCGAAGGCCTGAAGGACATACCAGGCGAGGATATTCACCTGGTTGTAGACGCCACGGGATCCATGCATGGTGTCTCGATCTTTCTGGTGCCAGTGTTGCGCCTGATTGTGATTCGTGCCAAAAAGCATCTGACCGCGATCACCTGGTTTTCCGATAACAGGGCCGTCACCAGCACGGGCACGATGGCAGAAATGTTTGATAATCTGATGAGTGAAGCGCCTTTTGTGGGAAACCGGGAAACCATCGGTCGCGCATTCCGCGTAGCGGCCCGTGAAGCACCCATCCCAGGCGCGTATATGCTGATTGGCGATGAACCTTCAGATGATGTCATCCACTACACCGGGATCCCCAGTCCGGTCTTCACTTTGCCGATGGGACGCCTGGACAAGGCAACGGAGGAGGAATACCGAACCCTCGCATCGAAAACCGGAGGTAAAATGCTCAACCTGAACTTTAAGTAATCTAATGAGGCCTTCTGGTCTGCACGCTACGGATTTCAATGCGGATGAAATCATCGGAAACCGACTGAAACATAATCAGGCCTTCCGTCAAGTTACGCTGGGTGTATTGAGTTTTATACCTGAGGATATAACGAACGCCGCTAAAGACCGTGCTGACAACCATATCTTTCATCTTGTAGCTTTTTAGATCACCTAGCCGTTGTTGATATTCTTCCAGTTCCTGAACAATCTCAGCGCGGGGCCTTTTTTGCACATATAAATCTGCAGCAGCAGTAAAATCACCTTTTTTCAAGGCCTCGTAGAATAATTCCCCAACCTGTTCGGCTGGCGGTCCTGCCAGACCGGCCGCTCCACATCCCGAAAGCGTGACTATAAGTAGCAACAATAAAGCCGGCAACATGGCTGGTATGCGCTGTGTAGGCATGACTAAACTCCAAATTAATGTTAAAATTTCCCCTCAGAAACGGTTTCAGGCCAAATTTTATAACGCGTGGGTGCGTCATGGGATATAATCTCAGAGGGTCACCCAAAGTAAGTGCGTATAGCCCCGCTGGCTCTAAGAACAGTCAGCAGTCTGGAAGATAACTTACACCGTGGCCAATCCCGAGTAAAGGTTTGTGACGCAACATTAGACCGGGATTAATCATATTGATGGATGATTCAGTGAGCAGCAATACAACATTCAAAGATATCCCGATCATTCAGGAGATAAAGGCGCCTAAACTCTCGTGGGTACGTCAGGCTTCACGGATAGGTTTTCTGGCGCTGCTGGTACTGGTGCCAATGACAGGACTTTTCCGCATCGACCTTGCTTCCGGTTTTGTCATCCTCAATTATCAGATCTGGTTCTCTGACTTTTTCATTGTTTTTGGCTTCTGGCTTGCCCTCGCCAGCACATTCATTCTCCTGTACTCATCCATGGGAACAGTATTCTGCGGCTGGGCTTGCCCGCAAAATACTGTTTCAACCTGGGCCAATAAAACAACCTCGAAGTTACTGGGTAAAAAGGCCCTCCTCAATTGGGGCGATGATGATTCAAACGTGCATGTCTCCTCCGGTAAGGACAAAATAAGAAACTGGTTTTTCCTTTTTTTAAACATTCTTGGCATGTCAATGCTTGTCTCCCTGCTGCCATTGCTGTATTTTTTCCCACCCGGCGCTATGTGGTCCTTTATAACCCTGCAGGAAGACCCCAGACTAGCGGGCTCCCTGTACTGGATATATACCGTTTTCGTATTTATCGCATTTGCCAACATTGCCGTGGTGAGACATTACGTCTGCCGCTACATGTGTATTTATCGCATCTGGCAATTCCTTTTCAAGACCCGGGATACCCTGCACATCGAATATGATGCGCAGCGAGGGGAGGAATGTAGTACCTGCAATTTTTGCACAACCGTCTGTCCCGTGGATATAGACCCGCGCAACACTGCAACCTATGATAGTTGTACCAATTGCGGAGAATGCATCTCGGCTTGCGACAGCCTATACAGTAAATACAATGTCAAAGGGCTCCTGCACTACAAGTTCGGTAAACGAACAGATAAGGAGGAGATCAAGAGTCGGGTCAGTCTGACCTCATTCAAGAGCCGAGCTACCTGGATCTTGCCGATCTTCGTGGTGGGATTCAGCATGTTTACATGGGGACTGATCAGTTATGATCCCTATCATATATCGGTGTATCGCGCTGATATCCTGCATGGTGATAGAATACAGAATTACCGCATCAATATCGCCAATAAACGTTATGAACCGGCAACTGTAAAATTTTCGGTATCTGGCATCTCCGACGAGATGTATCAACTGGAAGCCGACCAGATATCCTTTGAAACCGCGACTCGCAAGGATCTCAACCTGCACATCAATGAGGCGCTTGACAGTGGGCTTTATACCATCAAGGTTACCGCTGTTTCACAGGATGGCTGGGAAGACAATTATGATTTCCAACACTATGTACGTTAGAGAGTTATTGACATGACTGATTTACAAGAAAGCAAAGAACCACTGGTCGACGCCATTGAAGAAGTACAATGGGGGGAAGACCGCAAGGGTAACCTGGGTTATAAAGACGAAAGCGACAGGTTTGATAAACGAGGCCTGGAAGACTGGGAGATGGTCGAATACATGTCCGAGAAATCGGACCACAAGATCCCCTACTGGTTCTTCGCGCTGTTTATCATCCTTCTGCTTGTCGCTATCGGACTCACCTTCCCCTTCTGGGGTGTGCGCCCGGGATTTGAGCGGCCCTGGTTTGATTGGGGGATTCCGGCCGGCGCGGCCTGGGTGACCAGTATGGCTGCCGTAATTTATTATCTGGTGGATTATCGAGTCGCCCAGGAAGAAAAGAAAGAACAGCAGGAAAAAGACAAGGTCGACAGAAAAACCGCTGGTAGCGCGTAGTACCACCCTGCACTGAACAGTACATTAAAACCCTATCACAACATCCGATACACGGAAGGTCAACACACACTTATGAATCGCGCAAACAGATTCGTCTGGCTGATAATTCTCCTGAGTTTATTCCTGGTATTTTCCGGATGCGCGCCAAGTGATGTGCAAGTCTATCCCAGTCAAAACTGGGAAGATATCAAGATCACTATGGAGACGCGTCCCAGCCGCGTAGAAAAGGGCATGAATGAATTTCTGATCATTGCAACGCGCCCACCCAGACGTCCGGCCAGTGACCTGATCGTATCATTACGGATCAATAATACGGGAAAATGGCATCAAGGCATACAGGATGGTCATGTCGGTGTCTACCGACGCGCCACCATCGTTAAGGATCCCCTAAACGATATACTCACTGTCAAAATTGAGTATGACAACAGGGAAGGACTATTAATCTTCCCTCTGAACCCTGGAGCTCTCTAGCCTAGCCGGCTAGAAAGCAAAAAAAGGGGCGAAGTATAGCCTAGCCTGGCGCCAATAAAGGCAATAATACAAAAATAACGATCGCAATACCAAACAGGAGAAGCAGGAAATTCAGATTCATCTTGTGTACCCCTTTATTTAATTTAATTATATTTTTTCCAGTACATGACACCCTCCCCAACCCACGCCATCCCCTTTTAACCAGAAGTGACTACAGTTCAAAAGCATCAGGTTCAGTTCAATCAGAACGCTATAGTACTCAGCATACTTTATACAAACATATCTGAGGTTGCAAGTGCCTATATCTGAATATAAAGGCCGCAATAACATATTGATTTTGTATGGAATTAGAGTTTACATAGTCAATGAAATTGTGTTTGCCTTTTGCCGTGATATTGGCTATATTGGATGCTTGAGATTCCCCCTATCAAGAAGGGGATGTTATTAAAATATGGAGGGGTGAAGGAATGGTTGAAGAACTCGGCATAAATCTACTGGTACCTATATTTGTATTCGGATTTCTGATTACCTTGGGTATTATCCTCACGAACATCGGCTTGGTAGACGTTAGCAAGCGCAAATCCCGCGGGGAAATCTAAGGATTTCCGTGCCACACGGAAACAGCGGCAGAACATAATGCCGCTATCATGATCGAAAAAAAGCCTGCCTATGCAGGCTTTTTTTACGTCTCACGCAATATTATTTGCACAGATTTAGAATGCAACGCTTGTTAAGTCACGGGCTCAGGGAGTTACCCGGGGATCTGCCGGTCCAGCGGACTCAACTCGCGCAAGTAAATTCGATAATCATCTGCCTTTTCTTGATTGCCGGCATCCATTTCGAGTTGCCACAACGCTTTGACCGCAGCGGTATGATCCGGCCGGATTGATAGTATCCTCAACAAGGCAGCACGTCTGTCAAAACCTTTATCAGTCACCCGCGCCAGAGAAGCAAACAACTTGTCCGCGAGATCAAAACTGACCCAGCGATCTTTTGGGTTTGCATCATAGGCAAAACGTATCAATTTCTGCGCTTCCAGCGACTGCTCGTTCAGCGCAGCGCCCAGACTGCGCATAGCCAATTCAGATGCGATATAGGCACGCTCAAACGCTTCCTTATCCTTGAGTGGTACTCTGAGCATCCTGCCTGCCTCTTCCACGGGCGGCCTTTGTTGAAGCAAGCGTTTCAACAATAAGCTCATATCATGTGCCTGGGTATAGTGTAATTGAGGCAGGCTGAATTCTATTCGCGGCGCCCACTCATCCTGAACAGGCCCATCACCAACCCACATCGGCCCCCAATACCTTCCCAGCCAGGTCCAGGCACCTTCTCCCCCGGTAGCAGCCGACTGCTGTGATGCCTGCATACGATCCAGATTGCCTAACATGGCAGGGGCACCTGCCAGTTCTTCACGAGGACCTACCATTGCTAATCTAAAGCCATCTATAAAAATTGATGCGCGGGGAAAAACTTGTTTAAAACTACGCATCACTGTTTCAAGAGAACGCAGGTCAAACTGGTTCAGTGCCAGCCATTGAACAAATAGACCATTTTCTTCGAGCCGCTGGTACGCCCGCCTGAATTGCTGCACCGAAAGTAGATTGCTGCGACCGACAAGGTCCGGATGAAAGAGGTCACCGACAATGACATCATATCGTTTTGCCCCTGCGCGCAGGAAACGTCGGGCGTCATCATGAGTCACCCGAATTTTGTCCATAACGCCTTCATTCACAGGGGCAAAAAACCTGTCCGCTGCCAGAATAGCGCCAGCGGATAATTCCACCGCCTCGGCTGACAGCCCCGGGAAATTTAGTGAGCCGGCCGCCGTGATACCGGTGCCCAATCCCAGAAACAAGACAGTGCGTGGCTGCGGATGTAGCAACAGTGGCAGACGTGCCTGATTTTTTTGCACCTCTACAGCGGTAGGCTCTGATGAGGCATCCATGCGCCGTAGATCTGATAATAGCAGGCGTTGACCATCCGGCTGCTCGACGACATGCGTAATAGAAAGGATGTCCTCCTGTACAAACAAGTCCCGACTATCGGCATGGGCCTTGGGCAGCAAGCGATTAACCGGCGGTAATGACGCTACAGGGTATGCGATTGCAACCAGCAGTGGCGCAAACAACCAGCCCCAGTGCAAACCAGACCACTTCATGCCGCAAGCAAAAAGTATGAGGGCGGCCAGAATGATGGTTGCTGTCGTCCCCATATAGGGCACTAGTAAAAAACCAGCAATGAGCACACCGAATGCTGCACCAATTGAATTGGCGCCATAGAGCCAGGCGCCTGTTGCGGTGCCTGCTCGTGAATCACCTCGGGCCAGATGATGACTTAGCAGTGGCAACCAGGCGCCCAGAATCAGCGTCGTTGGCAAAGTTAGCAGGGCCAGTGCGAGCGCCTGAAAAGTCATCGCCTCACCTAAAGAATTGAACTGAGTGTAGTCCGCCCACTCCGCCAATGCGGGCAACCCCCACAGGCTCAGCACAGCAAATAGACTGGCAAGACAGGGAAACCAACCCAAACCCAGGGAAGGCGGAATCCGCTTGGCCAGGAGGCTACCCATTCCCAAGCCCACCAGAAAGATGAACAGTATAATGGCGAGCACGTATTCCGTGCGCAGCAATATCATCCCGTAAAGTCTGGTCCAACCAAGCTGGAGAATTAAGGCGGCTGCGCCGATCCCGGCATACAACAGCAGTGCTGACCATGCCGGTCTGAATGAAATTTTCGTTTCTAGCTCAGAATGGTAAGCGGGTCTTACCACCACCGCAATCACATACGCCACAATTGCTATCAATATGCCCATCATGGCAATGACTTGTATGGATAACGCCCAACCCAGGGCGGGCAGTAATAGCAAAGGTAACAGTGCACCGATAGCCCCGCCCAGGGTATTCAGACCATAGATCACTGCCAGGCTGACCGATGTCTTTTCAAAACACTTTAAGATTAATGGGAAACCCATGCCCAACGCCAGAGCGGGGATAAAAAGAATTGTAAAAGCGACTACGGATTGCCAGGCAAACCATACGGACAGGGACTCATGGATAGCAATCTGGCCCAGTAATGCGTCGACTGACTCAAACAGCCAGGGCATCATCAATGCGAACAGGGCAACGGCGCCCTCAAGCAAAGCAAAACAGATGAGTGGATTAGAAAATTTTCGTCCTATCCATACCCCTGCAAAACTTCCCAATCCCAGACCAGACATGAAGGCTGCCAGGGTGATAATGATACCGAATATGCTGGCACCGAATAGAATTGACAGCATTCGCACCCACAAGACTTCATAGGTTACGCCTGCGATACCAGAGAGAAAATAGAGGCCAAGCAGCATCCATATCCAGCGATTACGAGAAATCAGGCCCACTCCCAACTACCGAATCAAGGATTATTGAATATCGGGGGTCTATTCATTGACGATAACTTGCTACTAAAAGACTGCCCGTGGCCCTAAAAAGGAAAAAACCAGACCATCGCTGTGACTGCATGGGCAATGGCAAGAAATACGGAAAAGCCGGCGCAGATCATATGAGCGATAAAGACCTGTTTGCCAAACAGCACCATAGCCACACCCAAGCTCGCGGTTGCTATCACACCAAGCAGCAGAAATATGCCCATGGTAAACAGGACCAGGCGCTTTTTCTCGATCGCTATTTTTACCAGATCGCTTTCGCCTTTCTCCAGATCGGTAAAAACCTGCATCACGCTTGAACCATCATCGACGGGGCCTTCTGCGGCACGGGACACACCCGAACCCGCAAGACCGACTCCTACCAATAGCAGGACACAAAAATACCATATGATAGTGCCCTGCCTGGGGGTGCCAGTTATCCATCCGGTTTTCGCTATCGTTATCATAAAGACAGATCTCCTGGTAATCATAAGCAAACTAAGACCATGTATAATCCATTAATTTTTGAAACACTGCTTCGTCGAGCACGTGCAGCAGACCTTCTGGCACAGGCAGAGGGCCATCATCAGTCAGTGTACGGAGAATCCAGCAGTCGGTATCAGAGGTTCCTTAAAATAATCGCGCGACAATTGTTAGCGATTAAATACCCCCTCTTTAATTTCCTTTATTTTTAGCTTCTTCCTTTACATTTACCTCATCAGCTTTTGCGGCTGATTTAAAAGCAAATTTCCAGTGAAGAATAGCCATCAATACAATGGGTATCAGCACCATTGGCAGCAAGAAAATAAATATGGCCCAGGGTGTATCGATGGTGACATGCAGCCAACGGTAACTGTCCGCTGCGCTGGCTAGCGGAGTCTGTCCGATTAATAACAACAGTATTAATAATCTGTACATTGTTTTATTGAACATCCTGCACACTTCTGAACCCGAAAAAGTTTGAAGCGTAATTCGGCCACGAGAAATTACGATGATAGCCTGAAGTCGAAAATGGATCGCTTTTCCAGGAACCACCCCGTAGAATTTTATATTTTTCCCTGGTGCTGACAAAATCCACTAACTTCATCGATCTCTCCGCAGGGGATTCCGGCACTTCCGGCATTTTAGCCTGGAAAATTTCGTCCGGCGCAGCTGACCCTGGATAGGGCAGGAAATCATTAGCAACCCATTCACTTACATTTCCGGCCAGGTCCATCACACCCTCGGGACTTGCGCCGGACGGATAACTGCCTACCTTTGTCGTCGAACCAACTTGATAGTAAGTATTCAGCCGTTGCGGATCCATCGAATTACCCCAGGGCCAGCGGCGCCCATCTGTCCCTCTGGCGGCTCTTTCCCACTCAGCCTCGGTTGGCATGCGCTTTCCAGCCCAGTTGGCGTAATTCAAAGCATCGTACCAGGACACCATAGTCACTGGATGTAGCTCAAGACCCGACGGTATTTTACCATTTTCCCAGTGAATCGGTGGCCGACTGCCTGTTGCAGCGATAAACCGCGCAAACTGTGCATTGGTGACCGGATATTTATCAATCCTGTAGGCACCCAGCTCAACATTGTGCTGGGGTTGGTCCTGAACATCAGCACGCCTGTAGTCAGTCCCCACGATAAATACCCCGGCAGGGATGTCTACCATACTGTCCAGTTCAACCCACTGCTCCTGACTAAGCAACGCATTTGCCTCAGCAACGGTGTAGGTATTTATCTGCCTGACACCTAGCTCGTGGTCTGACTGAAGCACCAGATCCTCACCCGCTGCACGCAATTTTGAATCGAGCTTGTCGATATCATAAGCAACCTTGCCGCGCATATCGTTCATGCGGTTCGTTCCCAGTGTTATCACATGTATGGTCCCACCGATGAGCAAAAGGACCATGCAGGTGACAAGTGTTGCCCCCAAAAACCGCCGTCTTTGTGCAATCTGGTCTTTTGTAACAGTAATTTTTCGTGAGTATGTAAAACTCATCATTGGTTATCCTTGGCAGCTGTCGTACCTGTTTCGGATTTCTGTGACGTTTTCTGGTATTTCTTGTGAAGCAGCCTCTTATCAGTTCTGCCATAGGTTTTTTTAACCAGGATCTCGCCCACAACACCGCCGACAGCCGAGAATTCCATAGCCATAATTAGTATGAGCAACCAGTAGCTTACGGGCAAGAGCGTACCGATTTCTGGCGGTTCTGGAAGGTTATTGATTTCAATATAGCTTGCGATGCGCACCGGCAATGGCGCCAGATGCGCCAGAAGCTTTCCCCCCAGACCAAATATCAGTGAAACAACGACCCCCCCCACAAATGTCACCAGGAACAGATCTACCACCCAGAGCGGGCTATAGGTAGACACTCCGTAAAACATCTCCAGGTTCACTCCCAGCATCATGTCACCCAAATAGATCACTAGCGAACCAGCCAGTACTGCGACCGTGCCTATTCCTACATCTCCCCAGGTAATTTTGAACGTGATCATATTATTGAGGGTACTTCTTGCCAGTTAATTTTTCATATTCCCTTTTTTTTGTTTCCTCAAGATACCAGTCTTCTACCTTTAAACTGGCCAGGTAGGCTGCAAGAGTACGCCTGTCCTGTTCTGGAAGATGAGCATAGGATGGCATCTTATAAGTAGCATTCAAACGTGTAGGCAAGATCGTCTGAGGATTCTCTGAGGACAAATAATCGTAGAACCATTGCTCGTTCCTGATATCACCTATTCCGTCTAGTGGCGGCGCTGGTACACTCGCCATCATGTTTCTGATCATCCATAGTGAATGACAATCCGAACATTTATTGTCTTTGTATATCTTGTCAGCAGTTTGCTTCAGCTCGGGCGATGCCGTGGTATAAAAAGGGATGCCCAGGTCCGGGTCTGTTATTTCCTGGTATCCCCGATAAGAAATCATGCCAATCACCAGAACAGCAATAACGATATAGATATTCTTTTCACCGCTTCTCATATTTTTTTGTGAGTCTCTCAGCCTTCTCTTTAAGATATTTTTCCCTTAACGCTTCCTGTTCTTTATGGACTTCCTGCATCTTTTTGAATTCATCCTCGTCCATTTTATCCTTGTCATCCTCATCAAACACAACGTATTTAATATCTTCATCAAACTGCTCATTCTTTGCCGCCCAGCGCAGACCAAAAACTGCAGCGATAAGAATACCTGCTGCGACCACTATCCATAAATATATAGTCCAGCCATCCGGCAGATTTTCAACAAACTGTTTCATGAAATGATCCTCTTTTATTAAACCAGGTAGCCGTCAATCAGCTGGAGATAACCAAAAAATATTGCGATAACTATACTCATAATAATAGCGCCAAGCATATATTTCTCACCCGTTTTTAAAGTATTTTTACCCTTGGGTAAATAGAGAAAAATAATGATGGCATAGATAATTAGTGAAACAATTAAGAACCCAAAAATAAATGTACTAGTCCCCTGGGAGCGGAGACTTTCAATACTGAGATCCATACCCCACAGCTTATTACCATCATCAGACTGCGCCAGTATAGAGATAAATCGGGTGATTTCACTACTGGTAAAAAACGTACTTAACAAATCAAGGAACATTAACAATATTATCCTACAGACAACTGTGTAAACTGACGATCTCTGCTTATTCTCAGAAAGACCGGGGAAGGAAACATCCCTGATATTTTATCCTACTCCATTTATGCGAGCACTATACTGGCTAGTGAGTATTGTAGCGTAAAGCAGGGTATGGGTGTAGTCTGTTCAATAAAATGACTAAGCGACATCAATCATATGTTTAATAGATTATTCAACCTGTTACCAAGAAAAAGAGGTGTATACAAAAAGATCTATTATAAATAAAAAAAGATGCCGCTATCTAGCGGCATCTTATCTTTCTTATAGCCAGCTGGTAGCCAGCCAATAGCCAAGCATTTAGTTTTTAGTTAAAAACGTCATCCTGGCCATGTTCAGTCTTTGCATCTTCCTCGGCCTTGTTTTTCGCCCAGAACTTATCGACCATCGTGAAACCAAACCACGCAGGTATGATGAGCACCAGTATTATGAGTACTGCAAAAATCAGTGGTGGATAATCTACGTCTATCATTTGATCGTTCTCCTAGTTTCTATTACGCTGATTTTGTCATGTCGGGTTTGTTGGAGAAGTGCGGCAAGCGCTTAATGACTAGCAGCATCGCCAGTACGAAATAGCTTACGTAAAACATGTCGATCACAAAACCCTTATCAAACCAGGGTTGAACGCGCTCACGTTTGCCATCAGGCCGGTAGCTTCCAGAAAAGTTGCCCAGCACAACCTGGTCCCCAATGACATTGAAGCTCTCAAGACCATAGGTACCACCACCACCAGCAGCAATCTCTCTGATTGCCGGTGCGGCGAGTTGCAGATCTTCCCACATAATGGGGTGTCTATCCAGCATTCCCGGCAATCTGGAATCTTTTGCTCCTTTATGAACTTCCATTGCTCTCTCGGTCAGATAAGCAATTTTCTCCGGGCCGGTGGCAAGTTGCTGGACTTCCGGTGAATCCATGAGCTCGACCATGGGTGCATATAATTCAGCACTCGGCCTTTGTCCCCAGATGGGCATGGTCAACATGAACGAAGTCAGGATGATCAGCGCAATCAACCATGTGAAAGGATACGGCAAACGATTATTGCCCTCCCACAGACCACCATACTTTTGAAACTCCCAGAGCTCGATAGTTTTTCTGTTATCCTCTTCACTTGACATACTGTAAAGAGGGTTATCCATTTTCCAAGCCATTATTATTTCCCCCGATTATTTTAAGCTGGTTAATACCCAATCGATCAAGGCGCGAATTTCAGTATCCCGCCCATATTCTGGTACCTCTGGTGGATAAGCGACTTCACCCTTGCGGTAGGCATTATACTCCTTGCGCCACTTGGCATAGTCAATGGGATCACCATTAACGTCGTTCTTGCCCCATAGATAGTCAAAACGGGGCATGATGGAGTTTGGCTGAACCAACCTTGGGTTGAAGAAGTGCATCATCATCCATTCACGTGAAGAATTTCTGGATGCCACATGAAGAAGATCCGGCGCCTTGCGGTCAGAGCCAAACGAGGTTGGCATCTCACCATTCATGTCGCCCTGATAAGGAGGCCACCCAAATACTTGCCAATCCTGGGTATGCTCCGGTAGTAAGGTATGACACCACCAGCACTGTTCTGTGGTATAGACAGTCTTGCCCTTTCCTACATAGCGGGTATTTTCGTCACCTGCAGTCGCCAGCGTCGCATCGACTGACCATCCTCGAGTTACCGAGGCAAGCTCGGGATAGGCCCATTCTTCACCATCGACATCCGCGTAACTGATGGTAAATACGGCACCCTCAGCCTTGCTCGCCTGATCAATCATACCCTTGCTAATACCCAGGCTCTTTACAGTAGGACCAAGATTATTAGGGTGGTTAATCGGTGATGCCAGCGGCGTACCCGGTGTGTAGACATAGGCACGCACCGGCGGATCAATCGCCTCGCCTGTCTTCGGGTCTTTGTCCAGAATGACCGTTAAAGGTTTGCCCCAACCCAGCACCAATGGGTCTTCATAAGAAAATCCCATTGTGCGCCCATTGGATAATGCCTTATCCAGGCCTATCCAAGTAGATTCCGCTGAAATGAAATCAAAACTCGGAAAAAACAAGGTAATCGACATCGACAAACCTAACATCCCGCCAATACCCGCACATCCTAGCTTATAATTTTGAAAAGCCACTTATACTTCCTCCCCTAGTTTTTTTATTACCCTTTCCCACCGGCAACAATTGGCCGGTGGGATGTTTTTTAAGGGTTTGATGCAGTCACTTATTTTGCATCAAATACTATTACTTTAAAAAGGCCCGGTATTTTATCTCTCGTATGCCATTTCATGTGCATAGCGGCCTTTGGGTACAGCGGTGCCCTCAATTGCAGTCATGTACATGTTGTATAACCAGACTACGTTACCGGTAAATACCATCGTGCCACCGACCCAGCGCGCGATCATGTAGGGATGTTCTGCGATGACCACGTCGATATATGGTACCTCGTAGATCTTACCACCACCCTGAATCAGGCCGGCAATCGTCATCGAAATCCAGTAGATACAGAAGCCGATGATCACGAACCAGTAATGGAAGTTTGCTAGCGCCAGAGAGTAGAGTTTTCTCCTCAGCATCTGCTGCAAACCGAAGTAGACCGCCGCGATCTCAAGAAAGCTGGACATACCCAGTAAAGCGAGATGGGCGTGGGCTACAATCCAGCCAGTGCCGTGGATATACCAGTTGATAGCGCGAGTCTGCTGGAAGCCACCCTGCATATTCAGAGGAATAGCCAGTAGCACACCTGTAATAGAGAATTTGGTTTCGATATTCTCGACAAACAGGCTCCATCTACCCTTAATGGTCAGCAGGATATTAGCAACGAAAGCAACCGCAGGAATCAGGATCAATACCCCTTCCACTGAAGCAAAGGACTTCAGCCACTCCGGCAACGGCGCAGACAGCAAGTGATGTGAAGCCGGTGTAGAGTAGAAGGCAATAATCGCCCAGAAGTGCAAATGGCCGATACGGTGAGAATACAGCGGATTGCCTGTAATCTTGGGGATCGTATAGTACGCGATACCCGCCGCCACTGGCGTGATCCATAATCCCAGCACATTATGCGCAAACCAAAAGGTCAGATAGCCCTCGGTCAGACCGGTCAGATTGAACATCTCGGGCGAGTTACCTACCAGAAAGACAATGATAGTCATAAAGATACACGCGCCAAAGAACCAGTTAGTAATGTAGATACCTTGGGTCTTGCGCTGTGCGATGGTCATCCAGACATTGATACCCAGAGGCACAAGCAAACCAAACACGATCACTAGATCAATCGGCCAGATCAGATCTGAGTACTCACGCCCGGAGGTTATGCCCAACCAAAGCAGGAACAGGCCAAGCGACAAGCCTACATTCCACAGCAAGCACGTCCAAACGCCCAGCTTTTCCGACCATAACTTAGTGTTACCCAGCGCTGGCGTCATATACATCATGGTCATTGCGAAGGCCATTGATATCCAGCCCAGAATCACCGCAAGCACATGAACCTGCCGCATATGCCCAAAAGCAAAAAGCTCGGTTCCCGTTACAAAATCCGGGAATGCGAGCTTGGCAGCATTGAAGGAACCCAAGCCGGTCCCTATAACAAACCACAGTATTGACGAAAAACCGAAGTAGATTGTTGCTGTCCCTGGTGGGATGTCTTCGCTTTTCGCCGTTAGATATTTAAACAGCATCCTTCAAGCCCTCCTATAATATATTACTTTCTTGTAAATTTTGTTATCAATGCAATAAGCAAGTGGCTGTTATAGCCGCTTACTCTTCCATCTTTGTCATCAGATAATAAGAAAACCACATGCTTGAGAATGCGAGAATCACTCCACACGTGCCGGCAAATGCAGCCATATTAACCTCCCACTTAAATTTCAAATCTAATCGTTATAGAAAACGTTGAAACAGGATCTTCTGCGAATCCTTTCCAACCCTGCTGCTACCAGCCGGTATTATCGCCCTTGGCCTCGAGCGCACCATGTCGTGACATTCCGAGATAAACTATCACCGAGAATGCCAAGCCGAATGCCAGCATCATGGAATCAACAAACCCCGAGAATGTCGCCGGATCGTAGGCTTCTGCACCCCAACCGCCCCAGCTTTCAAATGGTCCACGACCGACTGCACACATTACAGCAGCACCGAATACACTGCCATTTCCCATCCCTACCGTAAATGCAGGAATGAGTAGTGCAAAGAATATACGTCCTAAGGTGAGCTTGTTTTCCATCTTCCCCCCTCTTTCATAAGTTATTTTATTATTAACCGGTTATCCCGGCTTCCAACCTTAATAACGACCCTTTGATTTACAGCTCAGTTCGTCACTTGGTTATTATCATGCGATTCGTCAGACATGACTTTCCACATAGCAATAAAGTATAGACCTAATTGAATATTTTGCAACCAAAAGATTGCTTTTAAATACTGCTGTATTGAACCACCGACCCAAGCCTGTTAACACGCTTCACAGGGTATCAATAGACTGACATTATTAAACAAAAAATCAATATGTTAGTAATTGTCATAACACTTTAAATAGTGATCTGAAGACACCATAGGCAATTATTGGGCCTGCCTGAATACAGCACCTAAACTTGATCAAAATTATCAACAAAGCAGGGCCTGGTGCCTGCCCGAAATATAATCAGGCCATCATCTGCATATATGCTATAAAAATACTGTTGACGTGCGTGCGGGATATGCGAGACTTACTAGCGTTATCAAACAATGCGAACAAGATGCTAATCAAAGAGATTTTTATTTATGGCCTGGTGGGCTTCAGTACGCTCTCCATGCTGGCCTATACGGTCCATATGTTTATCGGCGGCGTGGTCAGTGAGCGTACCGAGAAGACCGTCATGGTAAGCGCCGTTTTAATCGGGGCTACCATACTCGCATTTCTGGCCTGGGATATTATCAAGCGCAGGCGCGCTCACCAGTCGTCCGCCGCAAGAAGAGCGAATCAAAAAAACGACTAAGCACCCACCGGGCGACTTCCTGTCGCCGGTGGGTGCTATTCAGATAGATCCTGGCGCTGCTAATCTCCTCGCCGTCTATTGGGAGGCAGCTTTTTTGTCCCGCGTCCTTTGCCTTTCCAGAAATTCATCCCAGTCGGCGTCACTAGGATAGATCATTGGGTCTTGATTGATGCGCCAGTATTTATGGTGCGGTTTCGTCACACCGGCATCATGGCAAGATTCCAGACTATGCTCACTGTCAATCTCGCACACCTCCGGCGCATGGCCGGTCATCGCCTTGAATTCATAGGGCAAGGTGCCGCAACGGTTTCTTCCCGTTAAACTACAGCTCTTGACCTTGAACATCGCGTAGAAGGGATCCCATCCCAGCGCGCCGGTAAGAATTGGATAGACAGAAATCAGCATGGCATAACCACCCCACCCTGCGGATGTAAAACCCGCGTAAACGGCGAAGTAGTAGGCAAATGTAATCATTGCAATACCCAGTGCCAGACGAAACAACCTGTCGAATAACCCCATGTTTTGCATCACAGAGGGCTCTACTATGGCCAGTGTTGTCATGATAATCACCTCCTGAAATAGTTATTGATTAATATGTGCGCAATTGAAACATGGATTCCAGGTTTTTTCTGTAACAAAATCACACAAACTACTGGCGAACGTCACATCCTCGGTAATTTCTAATTCACTGGGTCTGTAATATAATCGTTTATCAGGATACTAATGGGTATGTATGATGCGGTTTATCCCTGACATCACACTGTGTGGAATAAACCTATAACAACGTATTATTCAATGGAGTTTGAAATGGCAAAAAAATACCAGTCACTGCGTACAACAAAATTAGACCAGAACATGACCTTCTGTCAGCCCGCTTCAGAGACTCAACAAGTTACGGTTGAAGACCCGGCAATCAAGGTGATGACCGACCTACGAAAAACAAAAGCAATCAAAACACGCCCGGATACACTGCTAGAGGATTGCAACCAGCACATGATCCGAAATAATGTTCGTCTCCTGCTCGTAATTAACGAACAGCGTATCGTGCTGGGAATCATTACATCCAGAGATATCCTCGGCGAAAAACCCATGCTGCATATTCAAAAGGTCGGCGGCACACGCAACGATATTCAGGTTCGCGACATTATGACACCAACCAACAGCCTTGAAGCCCTGAGCCTTCACGATGTTGAAAGTGCGAGGGTAGGCGATATTGTCGAGGACCTGATCAGCAAGGGCAGGCACCATGCGCTGGTCATCTGTGGTAGCCCGGATCAAGCTAACGCAATGATCTGCGGCATATTCTCTGCCACACAGATCGGCAAACAGATCGGCGTGCCAATCGAGCCGGCAGATATAGCCAAAACCTTTGCCGAACTGGGAAAGGTCCTCGTCGCACAGTAACCTGGCTCGGCAGTGAAGCAATGAATTGGCGGCTTGCTTCACTGCCTCCCATATATTTAATATGTGCGCCCTTAAAAAGGCAAAATAGATTTCTTTCTGCAATATTGCACATTTGTCAGCCAGCTAATTCTGTAGTATTTTAGTAGGACATCATCCGCAATAGCTCGTATTGTTGAAACCTTGATGCTTAGCGCGGTGGTTCATCTGCCCAGACCAGGGGACGTATAACCCCGGCATCAGGCAGATGGCTGTAAAAACTCGCGCTCCATACGCGGCAGGGAACAAGCGAAAAATTAACAAGAACCATGGCTCTGGAGATCGCGGATACAGTAGAAAATCTCAGTTCAAATACCATCTGACAGCAGCGTTGTGGCTAATAATCGGCGCTAACAAGCCACTCGATTGCTGGGTTTATATCCTCGCGCTTTGATCCGCCGTGGAGAAAGGAATGCACCTGAATTCAGGAGGGAGAATATGTCGAACACGTTTTATGTGAACAATTTCTTTACTATGATCACCCTGGCTGCAGGAGCACTACTGCTTAGCACATCGCTTTATGCAGTCAAGCCCGCAGCTGTCAGTAAAAACATTTCCAATCACCAGTTCGTCTTTTCGGCAAACCAGGCCGGGCACGACCTGTCCGCCTATCGACTGGACGAAAAACAAGGCGGATTGATTCCGCTGGCAGGAGCACCCTTTAAAACCGGGCAATTCCCTGTCTCAGTAACCGTTTCCCCTGGCGGTGAATATGTATATGTCAGCAATCAGGGCACCCATACTATTTCGGCCTTTGTTGTTGATCAGCGACATAACACCCTTAAACCAGTCCCTGGGTCACCGTTTCCTGCAGGTCGCTACCCTGATGCAATTACGATTTCTCCTGACGGTAAATTTATCTATGTAGCCAATGAGGACGACCAACTCATCCGGATTTTCAGGGTCGACCCGACCAATGGCCGCTTGCAGGATACCGGCAACAGTGCGCTCAGTGGAAAACATCCTATCTTCATTACATTAACACCCGATGGCCAATTTGCACTGGTGGCTAATTTTTATGGGGACAGCATCAGCATCTTTCGCGTCGACAAAGATAGTGGTGCCCTGGTCTCCACAGGCTCTGCCGTCAAGACAGATGCCAACCCCATCCATATCGCCATCACGCCCGACAGTCGTTTTGCTTATGTCGCTAATTACGGCACAACAACGATATCGGCATTCGCCATCACATCATCCGGTGAGTTACAGAGCATTCCAGGCTCACCATTCATTGCCGGCGCAAAACCCTATTCCGTTACAGTCGATTCAGATGAAAATTATGTCTTTGTTGTAAACTGGGCGGGGCATGACATTACGGTTTTCAAACTTGATGCAGACAGTGGTGTGATTTCTGAAATCGAGGATTCACCCTACCCAACGGACTGGTATCCCTATGATGTCGTGGTTGGCCCCAGCAATCACCATCTCTATGTTGCCAATAATGGCGCGGCCAATATTTCCGCCTATGAGATTGACACGGCTTCAGGCAGGCTGATACAACAGGATCATTCGCCATTTGAGTCTGACCTTGGGCCATACTCGCTTGCGATTACCCGCTAAGCTTATACCTGGCAGGCTGTTGAAAAAGCTTCACCTGAGACTTTTTCAACAGCCTGCTAAGGCAATATGGAGAATTCAGCGATAGACCTCAAGACGGGCCTTGGCATCCTTGAACCTCGTCTCATCCGGAAACTGACCAAGATGAAAAATTGATTGCTGCTTTTTGCCGCTGCCATCCATTCCCGTCAGGGCAAATGTCTTTCCGCCAACCTCGGAAAAGAATTTCAGGTTTTTAATCAATACTAAATGAGCACCGCCCTTTTGTTCCAGAATAATGCGATTCTGGTCAATCTCAAGCGCGGTCGTTGCAGAAGGCAAGATCATAAGACGGGTTTTGAGAATGCGATTGGCGCCGATGAAGAAAAACAGGAAGGCTAGAAATACCAGCAAATACGACCAATTATGTTGTGCTCCAAACCATAATTGAATGCCTATGGAAAACAAAGCGATGACTGTGGGCACATAGAGAAGCAAATCCCACGCCATACCCCTTCTATCCTGAATCAGTTCGTAGCGGTGTGTCTTGCTTGTCACGCGATCATCCCAGATCTTGATTTAAAATCCGTTTTAACGCCGGCTCCATTTCGTTGTATAGCATACGCCCAGGACGTCTAAACCGTACAACACCCTTGGCATCGATGATAAAGGTCCATGGATCACCTTTGACCTGATAGGCAATAAAGGCCCCAGCGTTCTGGTACTGATCCATATGCAGGAAAAGGACATCGTCCTCATATTTCTCCATCAATGCCTTTAGCATCTGCAATTGCTTATCACAGACAGTACAATGCCCCGGTGTCGCAAATTCAAGCAGTATCGTCTTGTTCAGCTTCAGGGCTTCGTCCAATGAATACTGGTACATGCGCTCATCTGGATAGCGGTATGTGGTAATGCGACTGAAATCACCGCCGACATCGGCAAGGGTGAGGGTCTTGAGATTGGGCGCCTGCGCACCAACCCGCAGCCTTCCCTCCGGCGGTGCCAGACAGGCAGTCAGCAGGGTTACCAAGCTGATTGTGAAAATAATTGTTCTAAGACTGTTCATAGGTTTTTTCCCAACCTCTACAGGTCCGGTATAGATTATATGCCCAGATGAAATTAGCCAATAACACCAGACTGCCAAATATCCCCATCGTCGCGAGTATCGGCCGTACCATCTTTTCGACTTCCTCAAGTGCCATGGTCTGACCTGAAAGACCGCCAACCACACCCGCAAGCGTAAAAAACACCACCATGCCAACGAGACCTACATTATGAATCCAGAAGTGGACCTTGACCAGGCGCAAACTATAGATAGGTCTTTTAATCAGACGAGGTACGATATAATAGACTGATGCGAAAATCGCCATCTCGACCCAGCCCAATAGGTTAATATGGGTATGCGCCCGAACAATCAGGTTGCCATGTATGCGATGATCCACGAAATAGCGGAACTCGGCAATCCCTCCCATCAGTACGCCCCAGGTAAACCCGATAATACTGTACGTGATGCAGGCATAGATGAACCAGAGAGTATAGCGGCGATACTCCAGTTCCCGCTCATGCTCCCACGGCTCACTCATTAGCAGTCTCCGGCACACTTTCCTCCGGCTGTTTATCTCTGATATCCTTATATTTATCTTTCCATTCCTGCGGAGCAAAAGAACCTACCATCGCATCGATAAATTCTGAGCGGCCTGGTGGCGGCATTTTGGCCACTGAGGAGCCCGGATTTGCCTTGAGTTCCGAAATAAAAACGGCCATGAGACGGAGGTCCTCGTCTGACATTCTTGACACGTATGCCGCCTCTTTGGGGGGATAACCATGATCGATGGTTGGACCGTGATAATACTCCTGCGGCTCATGTAAAAAATTCTCAATACGCTCGGCTGAGTACTTTGATCCCAACCCATCCAGCGAGAGTCCCATGCTGGTTCCTGATCGCAGTGCGCGATGACAGGCATTACAATTGGCCTTCCGGTAGATCGTTGAGCCAAGCAAGCCGTCCTCGGAAAAATCAAAGAATGTTGTTTGCTCAAACATCGGCTCATCCGAGCTCAGACGAATACTCTCCAGGACGACATAACCAATCGCCGCAAGCACGAAAAACACACCGAAGATGATAAACAAGATTCTCTCACCGGATTTCAGGGGTTGCTTAAGACTCATAATCAGATTACCTAGGTGTGGACTGTAAGATTGGCTATAGGCAGAGGCAGATGGCGCTTTGACCTACAGTCTTATGGCTGGCCTGAGCAGGCTGGATCATGCATTTTGACACTCAGACGTTGAATGGATAATATTTCCGGTGCAGTCCGCTAATAAATGAGGGCGGTATTACCCGCCCTCATCATTTTCTAGCCTGCAAAGTTACTTACAAAAGGCTCAGACTTCAGAATATTGCAGCTAGTGCGAATAGGGTCTGAAGAAGTTACCGTTCGATAAGGGGCTTGCATTCGTCAGGTAGGCAGCAACATTGTTGATGTCCTCATCTGATAATCTCTGGGCTACTGCCTGCATCTGACCCATCGGATCATTTGCCCGGCTGCCATCACGCCATTTCTTCAACTGGCTAATCAGATAAACATATCGTTGCTGGCCAATCATCGGGTAGACCGGTGGTGCACCCCGTCCTGCATAACCATGACAGGATTTGCAGGCTGGAATACCCTTGCCGGGACTGCCCAGATCTTTGGGTGCATCGTAACCATCACCTCTGACTGGACTGCCATACTCAACCAGGGCACGTCCTTTGTAGACTAGCCCGACTTCGGTGCCCGCTTCCTTCAGCGCTGCAAGGTCTGACCCAAGGTCAGTAGGCCTCAACGCAGCCAGATAGGTAGCGACATCCTTTTTGTCCTGTTGGGATAACCCTTTGGCATTGGCATTCATCACAAACATGGTCGTATCTTCACGCTTGTCTGCCGCGAAGTCTTCCAACTGTTTGAACAGAAAACTGTAAAACTGACCGGCAATCATCGGCGTGCCTAAGTCATCATTACCGGTACCGTTCTCACCATGACAGGTGGTACACGCCGGCACATCACCCTTACCGTTTTTGAAAATGCTTTCGCCGTTAGCTTTATCGCCTGTTCCCTTGGAATACATCCCTGCCGAAGCCATTACATTGCTTGCGGTAAACGCAACTCCAATGATCATGGCAACCGCTATAACAACTGATTTTGCATATTGCATCTGCAGACCCCTCCTCCCGCTTTATACTTGCTATTGTTTTTTAAATCTCAACCTTGACTGCTATTTTGTTTTCAGCTTTCAAGTGTCAATCTTCTAGAAGACCATTTCGCTTTGCTGCACCGCAGTTCCAGCCACTCGATCGTTAGAAGCCTACTGAACTCGTTTTTAAACTTACGAATTAATTTTCAGAATTAATGCTGCCAGTATGAACGCTGCTACGAACCACAGCGCATAAATCGTTACCACACCTCCGGTATCTAAAAGCACGGGTCACCTCCATCTCAATGTTAGTTTATTTATTATTCATCTGTTGCAGGATTCAGGAATCCCAGGCCAGACGAGGTTTTTTTAAACTTAACCAACGCACAATTGTACGTGAGTGCGCTGAGTATAACAATTTCCTGCCCCCAATCAAATGATTGTTTCTCTACCGAAAGAGTGTTCACATTTGTTCAATCGGTAAACCCGCAGGCTGTATGTGTCATTAAACATGACTCCTAATAGCATTGCAAGCACATCCAAATAGTACCCCATGATTTGACTTATTTTCCGCAGCATCACTCCAAGGTCCGTCTGGAAATACTGCCATCAGGATTTATATAGATTAATCATAATATTATTAAACAGCTTATCAATGATCATGTATTCTCTACAGGTTCATTTCCGGCATCATGACATGCCTCGCGCGCTCCGCTATAATCCCCCACCTTAGCCCATGGCTTGCCCAGGTGAGGCATAAAGAAACCTGTCTAAGCGACTGGCTTGACTCGTCACCATAATCAATAATATTTTGCTAAATTATTATTAAAATGAAAAACTTGAAATCATCCGCACAATCTCTACTGGATCGTTACTGGGGTGTGCTCGTCCTGCTTTTTTGGGGCGCCAGTCTACTGGGATTCGGATTGGTCAGACTTGACGCCTATGGCCTGGAAGAAGGCGCCGCACGAGGATTATTACTCAACTGGTCTATCGCGGACGGCATCCTGAACCCCGTCGTCACGCTGGGCATTCCTGACTTCCGCGCTCTTATATTTATGCCGCTAGGACTTTATTGGACTGGCAGTATGATTGCCGCAAAAATTTATACCATGTTACTGGCTTTTCTTGTTGTCACCATGCTGTATCACTGGAACGAGAAATATGCCGACCAGGAAAGCGCCATTATCGCATGTGCGCTCTTACTGGTCTTCCCCCTGTTTATCAACCAGATCGACGCCATCGGAATGGGAGTATTTCTACTGCTGACTTTTTGTGTGGGCGCCTGGCTCGATATGCGCTATCGGAAACTCAAGCTGCCCCTGGGTGGATGGTTTTTTATTCTATTATTCTGGGTGGGAGTCACTGTCACCATCCACCCGATAGGGTTGGCCTTCCCTCTTGCACTTGCCTGGCACTGGCATAAAAACCCGACCGGCGAACGACAGAAGCAGCACCTTTATATCGGTCTGATCCTGGTAATAGGCACCATACTGATCATGCGTGGTGGCTGGCAAACGATAGATTGGTTCATCAATCCCGCGCTGTCGCTGGCCCAGACATTTCAATCCATCACCGGCGTTACCGGCACACCTAACTGGACAGCAGGCACTATCATTACTGTACTGTTGGTTCTGACCATATGGCGTGACAGACAATTTCTGTTAGAAAACCTGCTCGGGTCGATGCTACTGGGTGGAATTTTGATCGGGCTGCTGGCGGCTGACAGTTCATGGACACTACTCGTGATCACTCTGGTCCTGCTACGCGGCACCTATCATTTAGTACAGTTCAATCAGTCACTTGGACAAGGAGGCCTGATACGCACCCGAGGCATCGTTCTGGGGGTAATCTTTGTGTTATCAACTGCATCCATGATCATCGACAAAGGGCGTAGTCAGGCCATCGCTGAAAACCAGCTCAGCCAACAGGATTTGCTGATCCGCACACTATCCCAGGAGGCGGAAGATCCCGACATCCCTTTTCAGATTGCCAGCGAATGGCCAGGACGCACCATGATTGCCAGCAAACGGCGTACTTTTCCACTACCTCCAGCAGAAGGAATGAACAGCGAGTCGTTTCTGACCTCGATCAATGGCATCACCCACCTCATTTTCAATCCTTATGCACCTGAAAATGAAGCGCTAGCACGTCAGATCGCGCTGCTTGCCGGGTATACAAAGACAGCTGAGCTCAACACTCAGGGTGTGATTGTCAAGGTTGTTCCCCAGAAGCCTGGTCAGGATGCAACAGGAGAGGCTGACGAGACTTCCGCTACCGACATGGCGCCAGAAAATCAAAACCGGAACCCGTGAGATTTATATCATGGATCACAGCTGTCCCGTTAAGGAAACCGTAATGTGCGGTAACTCTCTGATTGAGTGAGCTATCAGCTTGGTCGAGTGCACTGAAGACATGAATTCATACATTTCGATTATCGTAGCTATCCCTTCTCCCTGCGGGAGAAGGTTAGGATGAGGGGATAAATTAAACAATGAGTTACCTATCATGATCCCCTCACCTCAACCCTCTCCCTATGGGAGAGGGAGTTCACGGGACAGCAGTGATCATGGATGGAAAATACCTCCAGGGCACCCTCAAGAGGATTTCAAGAACATACCTGCTTTGACTCATGTTTAACGCTGACAGCGCACGCAATACCACGTCGACCGTTGCCCTTGGCTGACTCTGCGAATGACTGCGCCACATTTTGAGCAGGACTCACCCTCGTGACCGTAAACAGACAACTCCTGTCTGAAATAGCCCGGCTGTCCTTCACTATTAGTAAAGTCACGCAGTGTCGTGCCACCCAGATTAATGGCCTGTTGCAAGATCTCTTTTATGCATTCCAATAACCGGCAATAACGCTGCAGCGAAATCCGGCCCGCCGCCCGCAGCGGATTAATTTCTGCGGCATACAGGGCCTCATTAGCATAAATATTACCAACACCAACCATGACGCGCGCATCCATTATCCACTGCTTGATGGCAATGCGGCGGCCACGGGATTGAGCATAAAGAATGGCCCCGTTGATTTCTGAGCCTAGCGGTTCAGGGCCAAGGTGTTTTAATAAAGGATGCTTGAGAGGATCACTACGTGTCCAGAGCACCAGTCCAAAACGCCTGGGATCAGTGAAGCGCAGGCATCGGCCGCACTCCAGCTCAATATCGACATGATCATGTTTTCCCGGCGGCGTCTCTTTGCCGACCACACACAAACTACCTGACATCCCGAGATGCACAATCACCGTTCCGCAATCGGTCCGTAATAGCAGGTATTTACCGCGCCGGCCGGCACCCCTGAATACATGCCCCGGCAGTTCCCTGGCCAGTCGCAGCGGCACCCGCTGCCGGAGGCTGGCATTGCGCACCACAACCCGAATGATACTTTTGCCCGATATATGACGCTCAATCCCGCGACGGGTGGTTTCTACTTCGGGAAGTTCAGGCATGGGGGTTCCAGGACTGAGCGGTCATTTGTTTAATACGCGCCCTTTCCCACCGGAAGGTGTCGCAAAAGCCCCCTCTCCCGGTGGGAGAAGAAACGAAAACCTTTTACAACACCCTCCACTGGGAAATGGATTTAATTCAGATAGCTATAGTTGATACTACTCTGCGATCCCAGACGCAGAGCCTACAGTATTCATAGACAGCAGACTCTTTGTCTGCTCCATAGTGAAGTGATAAGCCATTCCAGTATCCTCACGTGCTATTACCAATTCAGGATCTCGCTGCAGGATAACAAATTTGAGTTCGCCGGGTTGAGCTGCAAGGCGAAGTATGATTTCGCCTTGCGTCGCCTCGTTTTCATAACGACTGACTCGAATCGCTTGAGCATTCTGCCAATCATCCACCAGTTTGTTGATTTGCTCCGGGGTAAGGCTATCTTTCCCAGACTTGACGATCCAGCGTCCCTGTTCATTTTCGATCGTCAGATCAGGCCGTTCTATCCCCACCAGAATGCTACCGGGAGGGAGCAATGTCAGCGCAATAAATGTCTCGGGGCCAGCCAGCAACTGATAGTACAGTGTGTCATTGATTAGGTAGACATAGCGGCCCATCCTGACATATCGGTCGCGATTGAGCGGCTCATTCCCGCCAAAGTCAATTTCGATGTTATTGAATGTTATCCTGACCAGAGGATCATCCAGCTGATATTTCGCCAGATCAAGGTCGGCCACATCAAACTGCCCGCGCCATTCCGCCTGGACCAGTTTGAGTATTGAATCAATGCGAAACTGGTTGGCCCGGACATTAGCAGGCGCATGCATTTGCCAACCGTTTTCCTTGACGAACAACAGGGCCTCCTTGCCAGCACGCTTGATGGAAATTTGTGTGATCTGTTCCGGGGTCAGTTGGGTCAGATGGGTCCTGCTGTCTGGCGCATCAAGACCGGGCTCCTGATAGGCCACCCATGCAAGCCCGGCCACAAGAAGCAGCAGACCTAGATTAAGCCATATTTTTTTGCTCATCCTGGTGAGATATACAGGCTGGTTACTATCAACGTCTGCGGCGCCGGAACCAGATAAGCAAACCACTACCCAGCAGCCCCAAAGGCAAGACCACCAGAAAACCAAAACCAATGACCGCGATCGCCGTATCGGACAGCTCCAAAGATGTATCCGGCGCTATCCGGGCCGGAACAGTGATCAGTTCATCATCACTACTCAGCCAGTTGGTAATGTTCATCGCCAACTGAAGATTACCGCTGGCGCCAAGAAAGGCATTGGATAAAAAATCACCATCGGCAATAACAACCGCACGCTGCTCGCCATTCTTCTGCTGTGTTTCATCTGGCAGTAAAACATCAGAGGTGGGGATATCGTCGCCATGCAGCTTGTCGAGAGGACGTGACAGTGCCACACCCAGTGTTATCGGACCAGTAGTATCTTTACCAATATCAAAGCTCACAGTCCCGACCACCTCATCCGTTTCAAGCCAGGTATTGGAGAGTGTTTTCAGGAATGCCGCGCTACTCCAGGTAGAGTCTTCCATGATATCAATGCCGCCAGCAACGGGAAACAGGGTATTTAAATTAAAATTTTCGGTGATTGGATGGCTGTCATAACTGGGCACCAGCGCTATGCGAGGGTCATTTGAACCAAACAGCAATTCTCCCAACTGGGAGACATTCGGATCGACGACGATACCCTGCTGAAAGTGAATATTCAGGCTTTCGGCGAGAGGCGCCAGGCCATGGAGTTCCCCACCCACTGCAGCGGGATCCTGCAGCCACAACAGATTTCCGCCTCCATCAACATAACGACGAATCATTTCAACCTCGCCCACCAGAAGATCAACCCGGGGGTCAGCAATGACCAACATTGATATATTGTCTGGAATATCCGGTTGCTCAATTAAGTTAAGCGAGCCCAGCGAATACCCCTTGTTTTCTAATTGAACCGCCCAGTTACTGATATCAAAACCGGAGCGACCCTGGTACGCTCGCTCCCCATGACCCGCCAGGAAAGTGATGCGCCGCTCACCACCGCGGGCAACGCGCTGTAGTGCATTACTCAACCCTCGCTCGCTCGGGTCGCGAAGTTTTTCACTAAACCCGCCATATTCGATTACCAGCTCACCGTTCATGGTGATCCCCTGATCCCGCACTCGCTGGGGTTCCAGGTCCGGGTTGACAAATACAAGCTCAATATCCTGATAATAACGTTGATAGCGCCCCACCAACTCAGCTATCCGTTTGCGTAACAATTTATCCTCGGTCACATAGGCGGTGATCTTTATTTCACCCCTGAAACGTTCAAGCAATGCCGTAGATGCGCTAGACAGGGTATTGCGAGCATTTGCTGTCCAATCAGCCTGATAATTATAACGGGTGCTCAACCAGGCCAACAGACCCACCACTACCAACAGCAGCAATAGAAAAATGTGGTTCTGAAAACGCATCCATCGTCGGGAGCGGCGGGTGACTTTCATCGGCTCAACAGGCGTTCGGCATCCAGGCGGCGGATGCTCAGGATCAGAAAAGTCAGAATAAAGAGCAGATAATAAATAATATCCGTACTATTAAAAACGCCTTTCAGTAAGGGCTCGTAATGACGCAATATGGAAAGATAGCCAAACACACTGGCGGTTTCGCTGCTGCGACCACTGCCAGCCCAGTCGAGTATCCACAGCAGTAGCAGCACACCGAAGGTGCTGACCGCAGCAATGGTGGGCTGGGCTGTCAGGGTTGACATATATAATCCGATGGCCGCAAAACTTCCCAGCAACAGCAGCAAACCCAAAACGGATGAGGCCAACACACCATAATCCAGGCTGCCTCCGGCCATCAATGCCAGCGGCATTAAAGTAATCATCAATAACATGATCAGCAACAAAGCTGACAAGCCCAAAAATTTACCTAGAATAATCTCGGTCATTGTCACCGGCGCTGAGAACATCAAGCTGAGAGTACGGTTACGCCGTTCATCACTGACCAGGCGCATCGTCAACATTGGCACCACCAACAGCAATATCACCGCTGCATTCCCGTACAAGGGGGCGATAATAATCTCGGTTACCCCTGGGACGTCGTCCATTCCTGCCAGACGTGGTTGTATCTGGAGAAAAAAATCGATCTGTGACAAAAAAAGATAGGCCAGTATCAGTTGTACTACCGCCAAAATGGTCCAGGCCAGTGGCGATAGAAACAGGCACCGTATTTCTTTCCCCGCAATAACAAACATCATCACGCCACCCCTCCTGTTCCCGCTTCAAGCTGGGCGGTTTCATCTTCTGTTGTGGTAGGTTCTGTCCGGGTTATATTGATAAATACCTGCTCCAGAGACATGCGCTCCGGCGTCAGTTCAATCAATCCCCATCCATCGGCAACGGCACTCTTAACAATGGTATCGGCAGGATCCTGACCCGCAAGGTAGTGGATGCGAAAGCGCCCTTTATCCAGCGCTTCGACAGTCTCAACCCCCTCAATAGACTCAAGCACTGTAGGCGCAGGCGGCTGGCGAAAGGCAACAATCAGAGCAGTTGCCTCCATACGGCGCTGCATACCTGCAATGGTATCATCCATCACCAACTCACCCTGACTAATAATCAGCACCCGGTCACAGATCGCCTGTACCTCGGGAAGGATATGGGTAGATAAAATGACACTATGCTCCCGGGACAAATCCCGGATCAGGGTGCGAATCTCACGTATCTGGATAGGATCCAGGCCCACTGTCGGTTCATCCAGGATAATCACGTCGGGGGTATGGATAATCGCCTGGGCTATCCCCACCCGCTGCTGATAACCTTTTGACAGATTACCAATCAGCCGTTTGCCAACTGCGGTCAGACCGCAACGTTCTTTGGCAGCATTGACGGCGCTGCGACATTTTGCGCGACTGATCTGGTTCAACCGCGCGCAGTAGGCAAGATATTCATCTACTGTCAGTTCGCGATAGAGGGGAGGCTGTTCGGGTAAATAACCCAAATGCGCCTTGGCTTGCCTGGGCTGATCCAGGATATCCATACCATGGATCAGGATCTGCCCGGCGCTCGGGGCGAGATTGCCGCTGATCATTTGCATGGTAGTCGATTTACCCGCGCCATTGGGCCCCAGAAAACCCAGCACCTCACCGCGCTGAATCTCAAAGCTGATATTATTGACAGCGCATAATGCACCGTAATACCGGCACAGCTGTTCGACCTTCACCAAGCTGTTATCATTCACAGAGCAAGCTGTCCGTATTTGAAAAATGATGTGAATTCATTAGAAACTGCCGGTATGGTAATGAAACATTATTGCAAATTCAATGAGTAAACAATGTCTCTGCTGCCCTGTTAACACCCTCTACCCCTCAAGGGGGTACTAAAAAGAGCCCCTATGGAGGGCAGCAAAAGCCCCCTCTCCCACCGGGAGAGGGCTGGGGAGAGGGGGTCAATTAAAGATAAGACATTATTTTATTTATTCCCTCATCCTAGCCTTCCACCCCTCAAGGGGGTACTGAAAAGAGCCCCGGAGGGGGAAGGAAATAAAATTTTTTGTGACACCCTCCATAGGAACTCTTTTTAGTACCCCCTTGAGGGGTAGAGAGAATTAACAATACAGTGAATTATTATTGTAGTCATTATGAATAAAACCATCATGCTCGGTGTGGATACCGGTGGGACCTTTACAGATTTTGTGCTGTACGATGGTCAGTGTCTTCGCACCCATAAAATACTCTCCACCCCCGAGGCGCCGGAACAGGCCATTATTCAGGGCATCCAGGAGTTGGGCCTGGATCCAGAGCGACTGACGATCATTCACGGTTCCACTGTAGCCACCAATGCCGTACTGGAAGGCAAAGGGGTGCGGACGGTCTTTATTACCAACTATGGTTTGGGTGATCTATTGTCCATCGGCAGGCAAGCACGCCGTGAGCTCTATGAACTACAGCCGCCCATCACTGAACCTCCTGTAGCACAGGAATTGTGCCTGGAAACCGGGGGCAGGCTGGATGCCGAAGGGAAAGTAGTGGAACCGCTCAGTGATGCTGAGCTATCTTCCCTGCGTAGCGCCATCCAGTCTCTGCAACCCCGTGCGGTGGCAATCAACCTGCTGTTTTCATTCTTCGATGATCACTTTGAAAAGGCTGTAGAGGCAATCATACCCGACGGTATTTTTATTTCCAGATCGTCAGCAATTTTGCCGGAGTATAAGGAATATGAACGCGGCATCACAACCTGGCTGAACGCCTGGATAGGCCCTATCGTCGAACAATATCTGATGCGTTTGTCGCAGCACTTACTCACCGGCCAACTGATTGTAATGCAAAGCTCTGGTGGCGTTATTTCTGCCCCTCGGGCCGCCAGACAGGCAGTTCACATGCTGTTATCAGGACCTGCAGGAGGCCTTCAGGGCGCTCGCTTAGTCGCCGCAGCCGCACACCGTGAACACCTAATGAGTTTTGACATGGGTGGGACATCCACCGATGTCGCGCTTATCGATGGTGATCTGATACTCACTAACGAGGGCCATATCGGTGGCTATCCGGTTGCGGTCCCTATGGTGGATATGCACACCATCGGCGCTGGAGGCGGGTCTGTCGCCAGTCTCGATGCTGGTGGCCTGTTACAGGTAGGGCCGCAATCAGCCGGCGCCAAGCCAGGGCCAGCCTGCTATGGACTTGGTGGTACTCAGGCAACGGTAACCGATGCCAATCTTGTACTAGGCAGATTACGTACTGATCAGTTTCTTGGTGGCAAGATGACACTCAATGTCGGCGAAGCACGCAAGGCCCTGGAGGTTATTGGCCAGCAACTGAATATTAGTATTGAAGAAACCGCACAAGGTATTATTCAGATCGCCAATGAACATATGGCAAACGCGTTACGGGTGATTTCCATACAACGCGGTCATGATCCGAGGGGCTTTACCCTGGTATCATTCGGCGGCGCCGGTGGATTGCATGTTTGCGCCCTGGCCGAGATTCTGGGCATGAATCAGGCGCTGGTGCCCATTCATGCAGGCGTCTTGTCGGCCCTGGGGATGTTGGCTGCGCCGCATTCACGTCAGTTGTCACGCACTTGTACCAGCCTGTTACAGAGTGGCTCAAATAAACGGATCAACAGCCAATTTGATACCCTGGCCAAGCAGGGCCAGCATGAGCTCGCCCTGGAGGGGATACCCAAAGATGAAATCAGTGTGGCACGTACCGTTGATCTGCGCTATCTGGGACAGTCCTATACGCTCAATATTCCGTGGCAGGATATCAGGAATACACAGGACGCTTTTCATTCAGCCCATGAGCAGCATTATGGCCATCGCCTGCCCTCCCCGGTTGAGCTGGTCAACATCAGGGTCGGCGTGTGCGGCCCTGCTCCCGATCTCAGACTGCCGCCATGGATCAAAAAGAAGGATGACCATCCAGCAGCTATCGAATATGCATCGTTCTATGGGTCAGATGAGCCGCTCAAAATAATCCGGCGCGATCATCTCAATACGCATTGCAAAATTTCTGGTCCGGCACTAGTGACGGAAACCATATCGACCAGTTTTATCGCACCAGGCTGGACCTGTATCACGGATGAGGTCGGGAATCTATTACTTGAAAAGCAGCCTCTAGAACGCTTATAGAAAAAGCGCTGCTAGTCCCAGAAAAGCCATAAAACCAACCACGTCGGTTACCGTTGTCAGCAATACGCTGCCGCCCAGGGCAGGATCAGCGCCAAACTTACGCATCACCATCGGGATGAGTACACCCGCCAGCGCCGCCACGACCAGGTTGACCACAATGGCAAAAGCGATAATGGCGCCAATCTGGAAGTCCCCGAACCATAGCACCGTAATCGCCGCCACTACCGCCGCCCACAGCAAACCATTGAGCAGACCTACGGCAAGTTCCCTGACTAACAGCTTGCGGGCATTCGATCCGCCGATCTTGCCCACCGCGATACCGCGGATCACCAGCGTCAGGGTTTGGCTACCGGCAATTCCACCCATGCTGGCAACCACTGGCATCAGCACCGCCAGGGCAACCACTTTTTCGATGGTATCTTCGAATAGGCCGATTACCCCTGAAGCAAGAAAAGCGGTCAACAGGTTTATACCCAGCCACACACCACGATGACGGGCGCTGACCGCAATGGGTGCAAACATGTCGTCCTCTTCATCAAGGCCCGTCATACTCAACAGGGAATGTTCGCCTTCATCACGAATGATGTCTACAACATCATCGATGGTGATCCTGCCCAGTAATTTACGGCTTTCATCCACAACGGACGCAGATACTAAATCATGATGCTCAAACAGGGTGGCTACATCGCTGGCTGACATGGAGGCCAGAATCGGCTCCTCATCTTTGGCCATCACCTCAGAAACTGTCAAACTGACTGGCTGAGTCAACAGTACCGTCAAAGGCAATTTCCCCAGATATCGGTCCTTGCGATTGACCACGAATAAGTTGTCAGTCATTTCCGGCAGGTGGCCACGGAGACGCAAATAACGCAGTACAACATCCAGTGTGACATCAGGCCGTACCGTAATCGTATCGGTATTCATCAACCCGCCAGCGGTATCCTCCGGGTAGGGCAGCACGGATTCCAGACGGTGGCGGTCCTGCTCATCCATGGATTGCAGTACTTCATGGATGACTACATCGGGCAGATCTGTGAGAAAATCAGCCAGATCATCAGTTTCCAGACCCTCTGCTGCAGCCACCAGCTCCTGCGGCTCCATATCACGAATCAGACTGGCACGGACTTCATCATTGACGTTCAGTAATACATCGCCGCCCAGCTTTTCATCCACCATTTCCCACAGAAGCTCGCGCTCTGTAGCAGGCAACGATTCCAACACATGGGCGATCTCAGCTGGATGCAACCCATTCAACATTATTTTTACACTGGCAAGCGTACCGCCTGCCAATGCCTCGGTGAATGTGTGCAACCGTTTTTGGTGTTTTTCTTTATCGCCAGTCGTTTGCATGATGAGATTTTCTCTGTCCGGGGCTAAAGCGCATTTAATGTCTCAACCATTGTGATGATATCTTCCTGGGTTTCAGCGCGCAGAATTTTTTTAGTATGCTTTTCAAGTGTTGTGACTTGACTAGCGTTAATGATACTTTTTATCTCCAGCAGCGTAGCGGGATAGGCACTGAATTCTCTTAAGCCCATGCCCAAAAGCAAACGTGTATAACGTGCATCTCCAGCCATCTCTCCACACATGGCCACAGGAATACCGGCTTTCTGTCCAGCCACGATGGTCATTCGGATTAATTTCAGAATTGCAGGATGAAGGGGGTCGTAGAGATAATTCACTTCCTCATCAAGTCTATCAACTGCAAGGGAATACTGGATCAGATCGTTGGTCCCGAGAGAGAGAAAATCCAGGCGTTTAGCAAATGCATAGGCCGTCATGGCAGCGGCCGGTATCTCAATCATGCCGCCTATCTTCATGTTCTCATCAAACGACTTGCGCTGATTGCGCAGCCTTTTCTTTTGTTCTTCAACCAGGCTCAAAACCTGCCTTAATTCCTGCAGGGTGGAGAGCATGGGTATCATCATCCTTACCTGGCCGTAGGCAGAGGACCGTAAGATGGCACGTATCTGGGCAATGAAAATTTCGGGTTCTTTCAAACAGCTGCGTATCGCCCGTAATCCCATCGCGGGATTAGTCATAGCAACATAGCGCCGCTGAGACTCTTGCAGTGGCTTATCGCCACCCAGATCCAGTGTTCGGATAGTGACCGGCGCGCCCTTCATTGCCTGCACAATTTTTCGATAGTTCTGAAACTGCTCTTCCTCACCTGGAGGCTCTTTGCAATTGAGAAACAACATCTCTGTTCGATATAGACCAATACCTGCAGCAGCTACCTTTTTGATAATCGGGATATCTTCCGGTATTTCTACATTAGCCATGAGTTGCACGGTAACACCATCACGGGTCCTGGATGGCAGTTCCTTAAGCCCTTTTAGCACCTGTAAGCGGCGTTTCTCCTCACGCTGTTGACCACGATAAAAACTCAGCTCAACAGGCATGGGTAGCGCCATAATCATGCCACGCTTCCCATCAAGTACCACCATCTCATTCATAAGAATGAAATCCTGAATATGCGGCACTCCCACCACTGCCGGAATTCCCAGACTGCGTGCCAGAATTGCAGTATGGGAATTTGGGCCACCGTAACGCGTCACTAAACCCGCCACACCATCGTGGTACATGATCAGGATTTCTGCCGGAGAAATATCCTCGGCGATAACGATTCGCATCTTAAATTCATGGTGTTTTCTGCCCGCAGGATAATCATTGGCATCCATCAAATTACGCAGGATTCGGTCAACCACATAATTGATATCATCCTGCCTGGTACGCAGGTATGGGTCGTTCATTTCCTCAAAAACATTAACTAGCGTTTCACATTGGGTTTTCAAGGCCCACTCTGCATTACACTGCTTCTCCCTGATAATGACGGCAGGTGCTTCAGTGAGCACAGCATCTTCAAGCATCAGCAGATGTGCATTGATAAACCCGGCAATATCGGCAGGGGTATGCTTTGGAATACGGTCCCGGATTGCTATTAATTGCCGTCGGGCCTTTTTGAGGGCAACCTTGAAACGTGTAATTTCCTCGTTGATCAGAAGTTTGGGGACTATATGCCTGGTAATTTCCAGCTCATTGCGCTTAAGGAGGTGTGCCTTGCCGATGGCGATCCCTCTGGAAACACTAATACCATTAACGACCAATCCCATAGATTATTTTCTCTAGTGTAGTGTCCTATATTGTTTGACGTTTTCAGCGCGACGAGAAGCCGTTAGCTGCAAGGCGCGTTCCGCAGGGAATGGCATGCCCTTTTCAAGGAACGCAACACCGCAGGTGACGGCATCTCGCCGCGCCCGAAGGGAGGCCCACAAATGACTCAATACTGCGTTGCCGCCCTTGCTAAGGGAACAACCATTAACTGCGGACTGCGCCTTGTATTGAGTCATTTGTGGGCCTCTGAAATCGCCAAACAATATAGGACACTACACTAGTTAACTGACGGCATATAGATAGTGGGTTCATATCCTTCAGGAATCTCTGTTAAATAGCGTCTATTCGTCTTCCCCAAAGCGCTGTTGAATCAAAGTTTCAATACCGTCTATTGCATCTTTCTCATCGGGGCCATCCACAATTACTCCGATAGTTGATCCCTGCCCCGCTGCCAGCATCATCACACCCATGATGCTTTTGCCATTGACCCGTTTTTTGCCTCGTTCCAGCTGAATGTCGCTATTAAATTCAGAGGCCAATGTAACCAGTTTGGCGGCGGCCCGGGCATGAAGCCCGAGTCGGTTGATGATAACGATTTCCTTGCGAATCATATCTGACTAAATAATCCTGATAAACTCATATTCAGTAAGCTGTCGGGAGATCAGACCGATAGATACGCCAGCAGGCTTTTTGGAAACTGAGCCTTGGCGCATACAATCCCTGGAGTTCTGAATGCAACTGTGCCAGGGCTAGCTTGTTTCATCGTCCAAAATTTTGCAGGCAAAAATACCTTCGCGGCCACCACTAAGAGCCTTTTCAATCATTTGCGCTCGGTCAAGTGAGGAATAATTCAGCAACCTCACCACCATAGGCAGATTTATCCCGGTAATAACATCGATGCGGGTAGAATCGTGTTGCAACAGTTTGGTAACGTTTGCCGGAGTGGATCCATACATATCGGTAAGGATGATGACGCCGGCACCCTGATCCAGCAACTCGATTTTCTGTTTTGCCTGCTGCAACACCTCTTCCGGATCACATGCCATCGTTACTGCTATCACTTCCGCATTCACCGGACATTTTCCCAACATAGAGATCGCGGTGTTGAGCAACTCCGATCCAATTAGATTATGCGTGACAATGAGCAAACCAACAGTCATGTTACATCCCGGTGGCGAATCTGTATATGGTCATGATTGTCTTTAAATTTTCCAGCCAATTTTTCTACAAGATAGACTGAACGATGCTGGCCTCCTGTACAGCCAATTGCCACACTCAAATAACTGCGATTATCCGCAACAAATTTTACAAGCCAGCGTTCTAAAAATGTCTTGATATCTTTATACATCTGCACTACGTCCGCCTCCTGCTCCAGAAATTCAACCACTTTGGCATCTTTACCATTGAACGCTCTCAATTCAGGTTTCCAGTAAGGATTAGGTAGACAACGAACATCAAATACAAAATCGGCATCAACGGGTATACCATTTTTATAGCCAAATGATAGAAACTGTATTGACAACTCTGACGATGGCTTGTGTGCAACCCGCTCACGAATCAGGGCTCTTAATTCATGCACATTTTGGTGACTTGTATCCAGATATAAATCGGCATTTACTGAGACATATTTCAACAGATTCCGCTCTATTTTGATGGCATCAGCCAGCGCTGTCTGGTCATTTGTCAGGGGGTGCTTACGGCGTGATTCACTAAAACGCTTCAGCAGGATTTCGTCATCAGCATCCAGAAATACTACCTCGAATTCCACACCTTCTTCACGCAAGACGCTCAATGTCTCTTCAAAATGAAGCAGTTCATCGGTGATATTACGTGCATCAATGCCTACCGCAATATCTTGTTCAGGCGGTTGTGCAGTGTCGGCGAGCATTTGTTGGACGAAAGTCGGCAATAGGCCGAGCGGCAGATTATCAACACAATAGTACTCGAGATCCTCAAGCGCCTGTAGTGCGATACTCTTACCTGCACCGGATAACCCGCTGATAATTAATAATTTCACTGCTCTCCCTCTGTCATCAGTAGTCTTTGCCGTTCGATAAAAGCCTGGACTGCATCATATCCCCGCTGATAGAGCACATGATTACGGGCCGCACCTTCAGCAAGTACGGCAAGATTATGTCCAGGCGCTACCGGTAAAGTAACTTGTGGAATCTCGACTTCCAGCAAAGGCAGTATCTGTTTACTGCCATTGAGACGGTCAATACTGCGTAGCGCCTGATCATCCATGCGTTCCAGGTGAATTATCAGACGGAGGTTTTTGCTTGGCTTGATAGCACTATCGCCAAACATTTCACGTATATTCAAAATTCCCAGTCCACGCACCTCTAGAAATTCACGTAAAGGTGTTGGACAGTATCCACTCAGAATATCAGGCGTTAGTCGTGAGAACTCCGGCGCATCATCTGCGACCAGGCGATGCCCACGACTGATTAATTCCAGTGCCAACTCACTTTTACCGATCCCGCTTTCACCTGTAATCAACACCCCTATTCCCAGAATTTCCATAAATACACCATGCAAGGTGATTTTATCTGCAAGCTGACTGGAGATGTAATACTGAAGATGACTGATAATTTTGTGAGAAGGCAATGGTGATGACAACAGCGGTGTGGCTGTCTTTTCAGCGCAATTTATAAATTCTTTGCCTATCTTGCAATGATCGACAATTACTACAAGTGCCGGGCTATTAGTAAACAACTGCTGGATAGCATCTTCGTGGGAGTTTTTACCGAGATTTTCAAGATACTGTATTTCCGCAGTACCGAGTATCTGAATACGGTTAGGATGAATCAGGTTCAAATGCCCCACCCACGCCCCCCAGGGGGAGTCCTTGGCAGTTTCCACATCTTGCACCTGAACTGCCCGAGCCTCGCCTGCCTGCCCCGCCACCCACTTGAGGGCAAGCTTGTGCTGATGGATTTTGAATATATTACCTGCAGTGAGTATGAGGTCCATATATTCAGCAAGCTACCAGGATTAAGTGTCTACAATGACTGCGCGACTAAAAAGATATTACACAGCTGCTTTTTTTCTTATCGGTTGCCACGACATCAGTAAATCATACAGCTCCTGGGAGCTTTTAGAAGCCCTCATTTTGGCGCAAATCGCTTCATCACTAAACATTTCTGCAAGGGCTGCAAGAATAACCAGATGCTCATCAGTATATTCCTCAGGCACGATCAAGCCACAGATCAAATCTACTGGCTGCTTATCAACGACATCGTAATCGACACCTTCATTAAGTTTTATTAGCGCGCATGCTGCTTGCTCAATGCCAGGCAGCCGTCCATGTGGTATCGCTACACCATGCCCCAAACCGGTTCCACCGAGACGCTCACGATCACAAAAGCTGCTGAAGATTTCATGTTCCACCAGCTCAGTATCTCCAGTTATGAATAACTTGCTTAATTCTTCAAGCACACGCTTTTTACTGCTAACCTTGTTTAAACAGGCAATCCGGTCCTTATTAATAGTCTCGTCAAGTGCGATCATCACCATGATTCCATGCTAACAGGCATTAATGCTTGCGGTGGTGATCCGTTTGCTTTTCTTTATACTTTATTAACTGCCTATCCAGTTTATCCACCAATGCATCAATAGCCGAATACATATTTTCTGCCTCGGCATTCGCAAACAAGTCATTTCCACGCACGTGGATGGTAGATTCCGCTTTCTGGGTCATTTTCTCAACGGCCAGTACTACATTGGCGTTGGCAACACCATCAAAATGGCGCTTGATTTTCTGAAATTTTGTTGTGACATAATCACGTAGTGCGGGGGTAATTTCAACATGATGTCCTGTAATATTTATCTGCATTATTATACTCTCATTTCATACTAAGCGTTTACGCTCGCTGGAGGACGGAATCACTAGTGACTCGCGGTATTTCGCTATGGTCCTACGCGCAACATTTATCCCCTGCTGCTCCAGCTCATGAGCTATCTTACTATCACTAAGCGGTTTGCTCGGGTCCTCTACAGCCACCATTTTCTTGATCAGGGCTCTGATTGCTGTAGCCGAACACTCTCCACCAGCAGCTGTACTGACGTGACTGGAAAAGAAATATTTAAGCTCAAATACACCTCTTGGAGTATGCATATACTTTTCAGTGGTTACGCGGGATATTGTCGATTCATGCATACTAACAGCCTCGGCGACATCATGGAGCACCAGCGGCTTCATTGATTCCT
>QIGV01000179.1 GCA_003230085.1 Gammaproteobacteria bacterium | reverse complement strand
TGCCGCCCTGGCGCTCTATGCAGAAGTCTTTGAAAAGGCAGGCGCCCTGAATATGCTGGAAGGGTTTAGCAGTGTGCATTGCGCTGCGTTTTATAAACTCCCCCAAAACAAAACAAGCATTTGGCTGCTCAAAGAGCCATGGACGGTACCGGATAGCTACCCCTTTGATGATGGCAATCTGATCCCGTTCCGGGCTGGTACAACGGTGAACTGGCACCTCAATGGAACCCGGTGATGCAGTCTGAGAACAATGAAAAGCCGCAGATAGTAAATCGCTTCCGCGGTTATCTGCCCGTTGTGGTGGATGTAGAAACAGGGGGTTTCAATTCACAGACCGATGCCTTGTTGGAAATCGCTGCGGTTATACTGGAGATGGGAGAAGATGGCCGGCTATCCCAGACCAAAACCCTGGCCTTTCAAGTTGAGCCCTTCGAGGGCGCAAATCTTGATCCCAAATCCCTGGCCTTTACGGGTATCGATCCTTACCACCCGTTCAGACTTGCAGTGCCTGAGCAGGAAGCCATGAAGTCGGTTTTTCAGGCCATACGTCAGGAACTGAAAGAAACCGGCTGCAACCGGGCTATTCTGGTAGGTCACAATCCAGGCATGGATTTAGGCTTCGTCAATGCCGCAGCCGCCCGCTGCAACCTCAAACGCAACCCTTTTCACCCCTTCAGCACCTTTGACACCGCCACCATGGCGGGGCTGGCCTATGGGCAAACTGTCCTGGCCCGTGCTGTTCAGGCAGCGGACCTGCCCTGGGACAGTGAACAGGCTCATTCCGCCATTTATGACGCGGAGAAAACCGCAGACCTGTTTTGCACCATTGTGAATTGCTGGGATGAGTGGCGGGAGAACGCCCCGCCACAGATAGCAGGTAATTCAACTCAGGGAAATTAGAATCGTAGGTTGGGCTTCGTGCCTCAGCCCAACCTACGCACTATTATCAGGGTTCGAAGAAAATAAATTACCCCACCGCGCTGTTGCCACAAGCGGCTTGTATCATTTTCTGCAATTCACCGCGTTGATAAAGCTCCATCACAATATCGCACCCCCCCACCAGTTCACCATTGATATAGAGCTGGGGAAAAGTCGGCCAATTGGCATAGTTGGGCAGATTAGCGCGAATCTCAGGATCGGACAGGATATCGACGTGCTGAAATTCGGCATCGCATGTTTGCAGCGCTTGTACGACATGACCTGAAAAACCGCACATCGGAAACTGAGGTGAGCCTTTCATATAGAGGACGATAGAATTTCCCTCGACCTGTTGTTTAATTCTTTCCATTACTTCCATACTTCTGATCCTCATTTGAACTCAAATACACTTGACCTGTAATGATATGACAAATACCTGACTATTCCAATAGGTTATTCATCCTTTTATTGCCCCCAACCCCCACCTCCCGGCGTTTCAATACGCAGACGATCTCCCGGCATGACCTCCAAAACGGTCTTGGCGGGTAGTTTTTGGCCATTCAGGAAGTTTTTCCCCTGCTTGCCAGGTTGTCCGCCCTGCAGGCCCCATGGACGGTGCCGACGTCGCTCGGTTAGTAATGTGACCGTTGTCGGGGCAAGAAATTCATATTCCCGCACCAGGCCATCCCCACCCGGAAACTCCCCTTGCCCTCCTGATCCGCGCCTGATCTGGTAGCGTCTGATACGCAACGGAAAATGCATCTCGGCACTTTCAATAGGTGTATTGAGGGTATTGGTCATATGGGAGTGAATGGCGCTGAGACCACCACCGCGCCCACCCGCACCCATACCGCCACCTAAAGTCTCGTAATAATCCCAGGCCCCACCCGCATAGTCTCCACCCATGGCAATATTATTCATGCTGCCTTGACTGGCTGCAGGAATCTGCTCCGGAATTGCATCAGCCAAAGCACCTAGTACGACATCGACAATTCGCATACTGGTCTCGACATTACCCGCGGCTACCGCCGCAGGTCTGTTTGCATTGAGCAGGCATCCTTGCGGGGCAAACAACTTGATGGATCGGAAGCTACCCGCGCAGGCCGGTGTGTGTGCTGGCATCAGGCAGCGAAACACATAGTATACAGCGGCCGCAGCGACCGAAAGTGGGCAGTTGATATTGCCAGGCACCTGCGCGGCAGTGCCGCTAAAATCGACCAGAATATTCCCCTGCTTAACTGTGATGGCCACCTGCACAGGAATATCCTGCATATTGGCACCATCATCATCCATCACATCGGCATAGCGATAACAGCCATCAGGGATATTAACCAGACTACGCCGCGCCAGGCGCTCGGCGTAGTCGTTCAGCGCTTGCAATGCCAGGCGAAAATGGTCATTGCCAATACCCCGTACAAGTACCTGCAGACGCCGTACGCCACAACGATTGGCGCTAATCTGGGCGGCATAATCCCCATGTGCCTGGACCTCGTTACGGGTACCCGCCATGATGGTTGACATCACATGCTTATCAATCTCGTCTCCTCGCATGAGATAGCTTGGCGGAATGACTATTCCCTCTTCCTCCAGCGTTCTTGATATCGGCATGGAACCGGGTGACGATGCGCCAATATCGGCATGGTGGGCACGATTTACCACAAAGCCAATAAGGCTCTCATCCGACTCTGGCATAAAGACGGGGGAAATGAGCGTAACATCGGGAAGATGCGTGCCGCCCAGATAAGGATCATTAACTATCACGGTATCACCCGAATGCCAGCCCATCTTGCTGACGATATCGCCCATGGCGTAGGCCATACTGCCAAGATGGACAGGGATATGAGCCGCCTGAGCGCATAGGCTGCCCGCTGCGTCAAAAATAGCACAGGAGAAATCCCGCCGGTCCTTGATATTGGGTGACAGCGCTGCGCGTTGCAGGACCGCGCCCATTTCATCGCAAATGGCATTAACACGGCTGGCGAAGATACTCAGCTCAATGGCATTCATACTAGTGTAGTGTCCTATATTGTTTGGCGATCTTAACAGACATCGGCATTAGGAAATCCAGTTGAACCGGATACAATGGTACGATAAACTCAGCCCCAGTAATTTAGTCGGATATTTAAACCAGAATTCAAAACGGGCTCTACCCTCAACAATCCTGGACTGATCCTCACCCAACACACAGTACGAATACGGAGAAAACTATGGAACATAAACTACCCGAACTGCCCTATAGCAAAGACGCGCTGGCACCACATATTTCAGCTGAAACGCTGGAATATCACTACGGGAAACACCATCAGACCTATATCACCAAATCCCCGGTACAGAATTTGAAAATCTCTCACTGGAAGACATTATCGCCAAATCCTCCGGCGGTATTTTCAACAATGCCGCGCAGATATGGAACCACTCCTTCTATTGGAACTGCCTCAGCCCCAATGGCGGAGGTGAGCCGTCAGGCGCGCTTGCCGATGCGATCAACAAAGCCTTTGGATCATTCGATGAATTCAAGAAAAGCTTCAGCCAGACAGCGATCACCACATTTGGCGCCGGGTGGGGATGGTTGGTTAAAAATGCTGATGGATCCCTTGCGCTGGTCAGCACCAGCAATGCGGGCACACCACTGACCGGAGATCAAACACCGTTACTGACCTGCGACGTCTGGGAGCATGCCTACTATATCGACTACCGCAATGCCCGCCCGAAGTATGTCGAAAATTTCTGGAATATTGTCAATTGGGACTTTGCCGCTGCTAATTTTGCGGGCTGAACCTGGTAACTGGCGACGGCACATTCGCCGTTGCCAGTTGGTAGCTTGATGGACCGTGACTGGCTGTTGACCAGGCTAACTGAATACAAGCCTGCAGACCCGGAAGAATCCCGGCACCACCGGGAGATCATGACGTTCGTTACAGAGCATAGCCAATTTCATGATAGGTCATGCCCGCAAGGACATGTCACAGGCTCAGCCTGGGTTATTAACAACAGCCATACCCACGCCCTGTTACTCCACCACAAAAAACTCAATCGCTGGCTGCAACCCGGCGGCCATATTGAAGATGATCGGTCTGTGCTGGATACCGCCTTACGCGAAGCCTATGAAGAAAGCGGTTTGACAAAATTACTGCTTGCATCTGAATCAATTTTCGACGTAGATATCCACTACATTCCTGCCCGTAAAGCCGAAGCAGGCCATTTGCACTATGATATCCGCTTCTTGTTAATGGCGGGTGACGAGTCGCAACCCAGAGTATCCAGCGAGTCTCGTGATGGTCGCTGGTTCAGCCCTGAAGAGATTATCGCCCTGAATGAAGGCCCATCTATCAACCGTATGGTAGAAAAAATGAAGCTATTTACCTCATAAATCACTCACAACATCTTTTGAAATATCACTATCCGTCGATCTTTGGTCATACCGATTCAGAGCTAACCAGGGCGTGAAAAGACAAGGCGATATTGATGCCTGCTGCAATCACATGAAACACGTTGGTGTAAATGTTTGCGAATCGCAAAAAACCGCTATAATAGAAAACATTACTTGTTCAGGCAGCCAAGTGCTGCTTTTTATTTCTACGGATAGCGGAACTTCACCATGTCAGATCATTTAATGTCAACCTATGCACCACTGCCAGTCACTTTCGAACGCGGTGAAGGTGCCTGGCTGTGGGACAAGCAAGGCAATATCTATCTGGATGCATTGAGTGGCATTGGTGTATGCGGGTTAGGCCACGCTCACCCAAACGTCACCGAGGCCATCAACGCACAAGCGAAGAAGCTGTTGCATACCAGCAACCTCTACACTATCGAACTTCAGAATCAACTGGCAGAAAAACTATGCCAGCTAGCGGCGATGGATAAAGCATTTTTTTGTAATTCAGGTGCGGAAGCCATTGAGGCTGCAATCAAACTGGCACGGCTTCATGGTCACCAGAACAATATTTCACAACCATCCATCATTGTGGCCGAAAACAGCTTCCATGGCCGCACGATGGCCACGCTCTCAGCGACAGGTAACCGCAAGGTACAGGCAGGCTTTGAACCGCTTGTACAAGGATTCATCCGTGCACCTTACAACGATATTGAAGCAATCAGGACGATTGCGCAGCGCAGCCCCAATGTCGTGGCCATACTGATTGAACCGATTCAGGGCGAGGGCGGTATCAATATACCGGGCAGCAACTACCTGACTGAAATACGCGCCCTATGCGATGAAAACGGATGGCTTATGATGCTGGACGAAATTCAGAGCGGTATGTGCCGAACCGGGAAATGGTTCGCCTATCAACATAGCACGTGTCTTCCCGATGTTGTCTGCCTCGCCAAAGGGTTGGGCAATGGCATACCCATCGGCGCCTGCCTCGCACGTGGCAAGGCCGCAGACGTTTTCAAGCCTGGCACCCATGGCACGACTTTCGGCGGCAATCCGCTGGTATGCAGCGCCGCCCTGGCAGTCATTCAAACCCTGGAAGAACAACAGCTCGCGGCCCAGGCCAACGAACTTGGCAACAACATACGAGACGGCCTGAGGAACGCTCTCGCTGGATGCGATGCAGTGAAAGAGATCCGTGGTGTCGGGATGATGATCGGTATTGAACTCAATCGGCCCTGTATTGAGCTGGTCAAAATTGCACTGAAACATAGCCTGCTCATCAGCGTCCAGGCTGAGCATGTCGTCCGTCTGCTACCACCCTTGATTATCAGTAGTGAAGAAGCTTACCAAATCGTCAATATCACAAGCACTATCATTAAAGATTTTGCATCGGCCGAGACTGAATAATGAGTCAACCCCGCCATTTTTTATCCTTACTGGATATCAATGCCCAGGAGTTCCGAGACCTGATCAATCGCGCGGTTGAACTCAAGAATATGCGACGTTCCAATACCATTTATGAACCTTTAAAGAATAAGGTGCTGGGGATGGTCTTTGAGAAATCGTCTACACGTACGCGCGTTTCCTTTGAGGCTGGCATGGTGCAATTTGGCGGTAGTGCAATTTTTTTATCGCCTCGGGATACCCAGCTGGGTAGAGGTGAACCGGTGGAAGACTCTGCAAGGGTATTATCCCGCATGGTAGATATCATCATGGTGCGAACCTACGCCCATGAAACACTGGAATTATTTGCTGAACATTCAGTTGTCCCTGTGATCAATGGTTTATCTGATCTATTTCATCCCTGCCAGTTACTGGCAGATATGGTGACCTATTTCGAACACCGCGGTGATATCAAAGGAAAAACCGTCACCTGGATCGGTGACGGAAATAATATGTGTCACTCCTATATCAATGCCGCACAACTATTGGATTTCAAACTTCATATTGCGACACCGCCCGAGTACAGACCCAAACAGCATCTATTGCAGGCAACCACTGCACAGATCGAGATGTTTGAGGAACCCAGGGAAGCGGCTCGTGGCACTGATCTCGTCGTAACCGATGTATGGACCAGTATGGGTCAGGAAGATGAAAATCTACGTCGTCGTGAGGCATTCAAAAACTTTCAGGTCAATCAGCAGTTGATGGGCAATACCAACCCTGAGGCCATATTCATGCATTGTCTCCCAGCCCACCGCGGAGAGGAGGTCAGCGCGGATATTATTGAAGGCCCCCAAAGTGTGGTATGGGATGAAGCAGAGAACCGCCTTCATGCCCAGAAGGCCCTGCTGGAACTCCTCCTGACTTGAGGATGTAAATATGGAAACACTCCTCAACATCAAGGATATTGAATGCCGCTATCAACGCCAGACTATCGTCAGTAACCTGTCATTCCACGTCAACAAGGGGAATATTGCCTGTCTGCTCGGCCCCAGTGGATGCGGGAAAACGACCGTTTTGCGCGCCATTGCTGGATTTGAGCCAATCACCAAGGGTGAAATCCTTTTAAACAATCAATCTATTTCGCGCCCTGGTTATATGATGCCACCCCACAAGCGCCGCCTGGGGATGGTATTCCAGGATTACGCGCTTTTCCCCCATATGGATGTAAGCGAAAACATCGGCTTTGGTATTCGCAACAAATCACGCCAGGAAAAAATGGCTATTGCAATGCAACTACTGGAGACCGTCGGGATGGCGCAATATAGAAAACGCTATCCTCATGAGCTTTCTGGTGGTCAACAGCAAAGAATTGCGTTGGCGCGAGCATTAGCGGCGCAACCGTCCATGATCCTGCTCGATGAACCCTTTTCCAATCTTGATATTGATTTACGAGAACGGCTGGGCATTGAAATCCGCAACCTACTCAAAGAACGGGGCATCACCACTCTGCTGGTCACCCATGACCAACAGGAAGCCTTTGCGCTTGGAGATCAGATCGGCATCATAAATGAGGGCAGAATCTTACAGTGGGACACCCCTTTTAACATTTACCACGAACCTGCCAACCGGTTCATTGCCGATTTTATCGGCCAGGGCGTATTTCTGAAGGGCACGCTGATCACCGCCGACACAGTCAAAACCGAGATCGGCATTATACAGGGAGATCGCGCCTATCCCTGGTTGCCGGGCTGTGAAGTGGATATCCTGCTACGTCCTGATGATATCATCCCCGACCCCCAGAGCAATCTGCGAGGAGAGATCATTCAGAAAGCGTTCAAGGGAGCTGAAATACTGTATACCCTGAAACTCGCCACGGGCAGTAAGATACTTTCCTTATTTCCCAGCCACTATCACCACACTGTTGGTGAAACAGTGGGCATCCGCATTGCGGCTGACCACCTGGTTGCCTTTCCTGCTTCAGATCAACCTGCAGCTCTCTAAAATATAGGATGATTGGCGGCAGACAAAAAAAAACGGTTAGCTGGCATTCCAGCTAACCGTCTAAATTGAAAATCCGCGTCTAGGGAAGCTGCGCAGACAAATATTCCGCCACGGCTTTTCTATCATCTTCGTTCAAGCGCTTGGCGATATCCTGCATCATGCCACCGGGATCATTCGCACGCCGACCAGCCTTAAAATCATTAAGTTGCTTCAAAATATAGTCACGATGCTGCCCACCAATCCTTGGAAACTGGGTAATTTTCTTTGACTTGCCCTTTCCACGCGGGCCATGGCAGTTAATACATCCGTAGACACCGCTTTGCGGGATCCCATTCTTAAATATCTTTTCGCCCTTCGCAGCCAGTGCCTTATTAATCGACTCCAACGGTTTCTTTGCCATTTTCTGCTTGGAGAAATAGGTGGCGATATCTTTTGCGTCCTGAACGCTGGCCACTGTCGCCGCCATGCCTGCCATAGTAGCGTTATTGGCTCGAGTGCCTTTCTGAAATTCCCGGATCTGCTTTACAATGTAACCTGAATATTGCCCGGCCAGGCGTGGAAATTCTGCAGAGGGGCTGTTGCCATCTCCCCCATGACATCCGGCGCAAAGTGCTGATTTCGATTCGCCTGCAGCAGCATCTCCCCCTTCAAATGCAGCCTGAGCATTGCTGAATATAAAAACCGACCCCACCATAATTGCTGTCAAAACAGATGTTTTCTTTATCATAGATGTACCCTTTTATATTTGTTCTCTGCTGTAGCTGGCGGGATATCCCACCCGGATGGTCATAGCAACCATAAGTCTCCCTATTTTAAGCTGATATCACGCTTACAATCAATCATCTATCGTCAGTCTACGATCGTCCTGGCTAGTTAGTTAAACTAGCATACATGAATAACATGCTGATTATTCAGGTGGTTTCACAAAATCTGGCCATATTGGCACGCTGGCCACAGCTTTCAGGACTCACGCAGTTGATTATCATGCCCTTTTTTATGTTTTGTTATCGCGCTGTGAAAAAAGGCAATAAACAGGGCTGCAATCAAACCCAGTAGAAAACCCAGCGTGACGATAAGGGTTCGCTGTGGCTTAATAGGCTTTTGAGGTGCCACCGCTGGATCAATAACCTTGAAGGCATATTCCTCCTGCACATTCGCCAACATGATTTCCTTGGTTTCAGCTTCAATCAGGCGATAAATAGCCTGTTGAACCTCAACCGAACTGGTTTCAGCGAGCTGTTTTTTCAGATAACTGATACTTGTTCTACCCTCCTCTATGGCCTGCGAGCTAAGTTGGTGGTTAACCCGCTGAACCAGATTGTTTGCCCATGCAGCGGCAAGCTCCGGATCCTGCCACTCGATGGCCAGTGTCAGGAGACCTGTTGATCGGTCCAGATCAATCGAACGTATCTCCCGATCAAACAGATTGAAGGCAGCCCATAAGGTCGGTGCTTCATCGCTGAAGAAACCGAAGCTGTTTTTCCTGCCCTCCGCTGTCGCTTCTAAAGACTCTGGAAACAGGACAGGCATAAGACTTTCTGATTCAATGAATGCGGTAGTCAATAACCGCGACTTCAGGGTCGCAATATGCAGAGAAATCTGGTTGCCCCCTGACCCCATCGGTATACCGGTTCGGGCCAACAAATCTCCAAACTGGCTGGCACCAAGCAATGATAATTTACTGTCATCCTCATCATGTGAGACTGGCGCCAACAGTACTTCAGCACGATATACAGGCGTCATCAAAAATGCAGCCAATAGCGCCAACAGGGTACTTGTCAGGGTAAGCAGCAAAATGAGTTTTTTATACTGGACCAGAACCTGCCAATACTCGACAAGATCAATCTCATCTTCAGGATAATGTTGGTATATGGGCGGTACATTTGCCTGATGCGGTGCTGGCACATCAGGGGCCGGGGCTTTATCAGTTTCCACATGCTCGCGCCGCAGCCTGTCTTTCTGGCCAGACTCTGCATCTCTGGAACGAGCCTCACCAATTTTATATAGAGATCGTTTCACAGTGGCATACACACTTAACCCAAATAGATTGGACGCTGACTAAAATACATTGAGCACCTTCAGACTGGCTGCGGTAAGCGCCAGTTGATAGAGAATCTGGCTGACATCCACCACCATCTGGTGGGTGCTTATGCGGTCCAGTTTATAGGGTATGACAATAACATCTCCTGGCCCAATCTTGACATTATTACTTTGCTGCACCGCGCCATTGACATGGACAACATAGATGGCCCTTTTATTGCCCTTTTCATTGACGCCTCCACTCAGTCGGATATAGTCCTTCACCTCAAATTTCTTGTTATAAAGATGCGATGTCGGGTGATATATTTCACCCATGACGATGACGTCCTCATATTTACGAGGTATGAATAGCTTGTCACCAGGCTGAAGTGTAAGATTATACGTTTTAGGACTCTCCAAAATATCCTCTAGCTTGATGACCATACGACCAAGCGCTTGTGCATCCTTCATCTGTCCCAGCAGTACACGACCTTCGGACATGGCCTTACCTTTATCCTTACCAATATCCCGTCCTTCCACACTCATTGTTGCCAAGTCCTGCTCCAGGCGGGCCGTAAGACTCTCAATCTGGTCCTGCTCACGCAATCGCACCGATTCACGCACAAAAATGGCCCCTCTAAGATAGGCTTCATCAGTCAAACCACCCGCCCGCCTGATCATCTCACTGAGCTTTTCCCCCCGCCCAATGGGATAGGTGCCGGCAAATCTCACTTCTCCGGAAATGATAAAGTCTCCCTGTTCAACCCAGTTGGGTATGCGTCGTATGACCAGTTGATCATAGGGTTTAATCTCAATATTGCCCTCTTGCTCGCCCCTGATCACAGCACTGATATCGATCTCTTTACGTTGCTGTACCCTGCGTTGCCCATCTTCAACTACAAAACGGGTTAATTCTGCATTTAAAATATAGGCTTCATCCGTCAGACCACCAGCGGCATTCAATAGCATGCTGACCTTCATGCCCGAAGACACGGGGTAGCGTCCCGGGTGATGCACCATGCCGAGAATTTCAACCTCCTTATACATGCTGCCAGGCCTCGTCTGATAGCGCATTAAATCCAGCATGGGGCCAATAATAGTGCTGCGATCGCTATGATTGTCAAAAACATAAACCTCATCGCGCGGCTGTAAAAGCGTATCCGCCTGACTACCTCTTGCCGCCAGTGCATTCACAAAATCGGTGGACAGCATCTCTATCCTTTGGTCAAGAGGATTTTCCCGCTTAATCATCACATAGCGACTGTCCGCGCCAGGTAGCAGCGCTTGCATCGAACCAATCAGGTCTGTCATACGCATCCCCTTGATCCACTGTCTGGCCCCCGGACGCCTGACATGCCCCAACAGCCTGACAATATTATCCAGCTTGCTTGAGATGGAAGGGATCGTGACAATATCACCATCTTGCAATACCATCGCCTTCCCATCGGGCAGGTTCAAATTTAACTCCAGCATTGTCCGGACACCAGTACTGGAAAAGCGTTCAATACTGGCCTCCTTTAACATCGCGTCCGGTGCAACACCACCCGCTATGTTGATTAAATCTATTACCGATTTTTCTTTTTTCAATTCATAGATAGCGGGACGCCGAACTTGTCCGGCCATAGTGACTGTTTTTCCAACCGGCGGGATAAAAATCACATCGCCCGGCAACAAACGTACATTACTGCTGATATCGCCCTTCAACAATAGATCGTAGAGATCCAGACGTGAAATGATCTTGCCACTGCGTTTCAGCTGGATGTTCCGCAGGCTGCCTATCTCTTTGACGCCGCCACTGGCAAACAGTGCATTCGTCATGGTAGACAAGCCGCTAACGACATAGGAACCCGGTCGTTCCGCTTCGCCCAGCGCAAAAACCCGTATCGAACGAAGCTTTCCCAAAGTGACCGAGGCCTTGATGCCGATTAACTGAGTTGAGATACGGTTGCGTATCTCCTGCTGCAGTTCGGAAAAGGTAAAACCAGTCACCGGGATTGGGCCTATGCTGGGCAGCAAAAGCATGCCATTGCGGGTCACCTGCAACTCATACTCAACGTTTTCCTTGCCAAAGAGCTGCACCAACACAATATCACCCGGTCCCAATACATAATTATCTGGCACTGGTATATCTGAGACTGACTTAAGTGCCTCCTGCTCACCGGTGAATAAATCATAGCCAAAAGGCTTAAGCCCACCCGCAACGGGTAATATCTTGATCGTGACATCCAGACCAACAAACGCTGGTTCAGCTTCAATACGCTCAGCAGCCTCCTGCTCACTGAGCCCTGCCAACACAATCCTGCCAATATTGTTTAATGTCAATCCGCCGCCGTTATCCAGCACAAACAATGTGCGGTTGGGGCGGCGTATGTCCGGCTTTACCAAAAGGCTACCTGGCATTTCATCAGACACCTCATCTGTGAACCAGAGCAGAATAGTTTCACCGCCAGAAATTCGGGGACTTTTGGACATAACGGAGTTGGAAGCGCTCGATCGCTGGCTAAGCGGTGCTTGTGGTATCTGCTGCGCCATGCCTCCGCGCTGTGGCGACAGGGGATCAGATAGTCGATCACCCAATATCACGCCGCTCTCCTGCGGGGATAGACTTCGTAACTGCTGGAGCAATTGCGGATCAATTTCCGACGTCGCTGCCAGCCCACAGGACAACCAGAACAAGGCCAAGACCGCTGAGAACAGCCTCCAGATATCACTTACGTTAACCATGAAAATATATTATCCAGGCGTCAAATAATCGTTGCGGTTGGCAGGGTATATCTGCATAGCTCGCAGAGTGGTCCGCACTACACCCTCAATTATTGGGTAAACAACGCGCATGTTGTGTGGATGATCACCCAAAGGCAGGGTACATGAAAACACCACATCAGGCCAGAAGGAGACTGGTCTACGGGTAGGCAAGCGTCTATTTTGAAAAATCGGTCATTGGCGTGATTTCGCTACTATCCAGCATCAGTGGGCGTTCAACCAGATTGTATAAATCTCCGGGAGATGCCACCATCTGGCCGACGTCCCGTGTCCAGGGTGAAATAGACACGCTAGCGAAAGCCTGGGTATCTTTGGTCAGCATGCTGTTCAAATAAACCAGCATATAGACGCCTTTATCATAATAGGGATCACCCGGACTGCCCGGAGAAGCTGTATCGTCACCATCAGTCACGGTATACCAGGCCCCGAGCTCGACCCCGGAAAGGAAGCGGCGCTTTAACTCAAAACGCACCCCTTTATCCTTGGCCAGAAAACGACCTGCCCGAGCCGTTGCCGTCAGGCCTAGTTTTGGAATACGGTAATGAACAGCGCCGATGGCTGTCATCACTGAATAATCCTTGAAAGAAAAATTATTGCTCGCAGTGCGTTGCCTGAGCCAGTCGACTGTCAGATCCACCGCCCAATCTCCTGTTGCTGGCAAATACAATAGCTGCCCCCCGGCACCGCCGAACATTTCTTCATAATATCCGGCAGATATCCGGCTATAGATGCGCTCACTCAGGAGACTGTACTTATTGAACAAGAATTTATCCATTCTCAGACGATCCCCCTGTATATAATCTGCGATATCCGTGCGGACGTGGGGCAACTGGCTGTTGGATTTTTGCTTGACCTTGCTGACATCCTCAAACAGGGTAAACCGTGCAGCGCTATCCAGAAAAAAACCACTGCCAAAATGCTTGCGATATTGAGCAAGGGAATATATGTCATAGTGGAAAGCGCCACTGGGATCATTCACAAATAGCCGTGCATTAAGTGGCACGAAATGCAAAGAGGACAGGCGCTGGTCTTCCCACTTAAACCCAATGAAATGGCCCTCATTGTCTTCAGCGGACTGCATCGCAGCACTGCTACTCTGCCATTGCTCATGAATCGCGATCTCCTCATCCTCAGGCTGCCCAGCATATTCAGGTGAAGCATAGTCAATCTCAATGGATTGATCTAATTGCTCCCGGGAAGCCTGTCCATTGAAATATTCTTCTAATATCTGGAGATCATTAAAGTGATAGGTCAACAATGCCAGATCGTTACGCGTGTACGTAATATTAATTATTTCAATATTAGCTGGGCCTGATAATAAAACAGTTCGGGCTGCTCGCCCGACCGCCCGCCCCATCAGAGAGATCCGAGGATGAGTCAGGCTCACATCAATGACCTTTTGCCCAATACTAATCTGGACATTTTTGAAACCCTGTTGCTCGAGGTCCCTGGACAGGGACTCGAAATATTTTGAATCAGCGCGCCACGTATCAAGTGTCTGCCGCGACCTTTGTGTTGCAAAAGGCGCCGGCTCATCGATTTTAGGAATATATTCTTTGCGGTTCAGGGGAATAGTGACAAATAAATTTCCGCCTATATCCCCATTATTATAGGATACCTGTGTACCAAACCAACCCAGTTGATATTCAAGACCATAGGTCATACCACCGTCTTTTTTATCTGCACCGGACTCTCTGGAAAAACGGTCGTTTTGATAATCATAGGCGTCATATTCCAGGACGAGCCCGAGTTTTTTGTGCCAGGCAGGGTTATAACGCAAACCGCCAAACAGGCCATCGATACGATCCGAGCCATAACCCAGGGTCACATCGAAATCGTTGAAAAATCTTTTATTCAGGGCAATGAAATCGGCTGAGAAAACCTGTGTGCCAGTATAGTCCTGAGTACCCATTGTGATATCAGGGAGAAATCGTGATTCCCGTAGCAACAGTAATTTGGCATCAAAGGCCTTGTCCTTATAGGATCCAAAATCAGCGTCCGGGTTATTCTGAAAGGATGGGGCATCATCAATAACGGTATATCGCGCCGATAATTCCAGCCGCGAAAAAAAAGCAATACTGCTCCATAAGGTGGTATAGGGGTCATTACTACTGACACCTAAACGTAGCATACCTTCTTTTTCGATTCTGGCATCCGGCATATTGATCAGGCCTGTCTGGCCTGTGCTGGAGGGTTGGGCAATGACGTATTGAGAAAGGAGCAACATTAACATGCCCATCAGGGCGAGCAATGTCGATAATTTGCTACAACACCCTGTTGCCAAATTGCAGCGGACTGCTATAGCCCCTGAGCTTGATGCTGTAGGACAGCAATCAATCAGGGAGTGGGAGTATGGGTCGGTGTGCTTGAACTACCACCACCGCCACCACCAGCGACTGCAGCTAATATTGCGGCAAGACCCACACCAGCGCCGATGGCAAGCTTTGAGACACCCTTGCTAGCAGTTTGTGGTGTTTCCTCAACAACGGGCGCTTCAACAACTTCGACACCAGGCTGAGGGATATCCTGCACGGGAGCAGGTTCCACGGGTGCTGCAACCTCTGGTTTTACTGCAGCCTTGGGTTTTACGATGCCAATGGCAGCGGCCAGATGCATGGGTTCGCCAGTATCTGTTGCTTCATGCTGTCCAACAAGGGTCTGAGCCGCTACGTTGGAGCTCACAAAAACCGCCACTATACCGTGGATACAACACTTGCGTAAACTCGTCCAGGTTTTCATATTCCGCACACTCTCCCGTCTATCCTAGTCCGATATTGATCGATGAATGACGAGATTGTATACCTTTTTATATTCATAGGCTATCAAATCTGGCAGGCCTGATGACTGCCCAAAGTCGCAAAAACCCCACTGCGTGCCAGGCGGAAGAATGAATTCCGAGTTCCCGCCTATTGGTAGGTATGGAAGAATCGCGTGATGAGCAATTCCTTTCCACGCCTCTCCACATCAATCGTGACCTGCCCCACGATAGTAGTGACCGTGCTTTCCCCTTTCAACAGTATCTTGACCTCAAATGCACCTTTTCCTTTTGCGTGGTTTTCAACAGTCCGATCCCATTTGAGGTCATCGAAAATAAACTGGCGTTTTTCCGCCACGCCAAAGAGATCCCGGTAGTCTTCAGCGATGCCATTCCTGTTAGTACGGTCATTTGTCCGGGCATTTCCCGCAAACACGCTGAGCAAAGTCTTCAAGTTACCCTCTTCATAACTGCGCACAAAAGTACGTATCATTTTATCGAGATCTCCTTGCGGGATCGGGCGGATTGTCGGCTTCAGGGTTTTCGGCACTGATTTCGGTGCTGGCTCCGGAAATGGCGATAAACTCGACACCACACCAACATCGGTTCCAGGCGACGGTGTCTTTACTGTAGGCGAGGCCATCTTGGGCGGCGGGAAAACGTCCGTATTGCGTGGGATTGGGGCTTTGGCCTGTGACGCAGGCGCAGCACTGCTCTTTGCAATAACAACATTTTTACTTTTTACTTTCTTTTCAGCAGGTTTTGCGGGTTTACTGATCAGTGTTTTCACTTTCTTCTGCATCATGTCAGGCATTTGGACTGGCGCTGACATTGCAGAAGGTTCCACTTTTGGCGGTAATATCCGACGTGGTGAAAGTGACAGACCTGTAATAACAGGTGATGTTACATCTGGTGCACTACCTGTTGTTCCACTACTGAAAGTGGTTACTTGCGGCTGACTCCCACCAACACCAAAATCCATAGCAACCTCAGGCTGATCGTCTTGCACTGGCACAGGGGCGACAGGCGCTTCAAAACTAAGCGCCGCAGATTCCTCGACCATTTCCGGCATTGCTTCTCTCTCAACGGACCCGGCAATGACATTGTCTGACTCGGAAGCCGGTTGCACCTGTAGCTTTGTTTTCTCAATATTATTTATTACTGAGTCAGTAGGCGATATCTGGTATTGATAGACGGCGGCCATAATACCGACAATGACCACGAATGAGACCAGAATGATCGCGGTTTTGGAGGACGACTTACCCTGGGATCGTTTGAGGTAGGCCGACTCTACTGTCTGGTTAGTTTCACCATCCCAAGCCGGGGCAATTCGATCATGAGCATCTTGATTAAACTCAGTCGATGTAAATTCCTTCGCGTCAGGATAAGGCACTTGCTCATCATTTACCGGCGATGCACGTGCACCAATATCACTATAGGCTCGCTCAATACTCTCCGCGATATACGAATCTTCCTCGGCAACTCGAGCAACATCAGGGTGTATAGTTATATTCTCAGAAGGGGCCGATGCCACACCCGCAACAAAACGACGAGATAATTGCTCATTGATTTCACTAGCCGCCTCATCCTCAGCCTTTTTGCCAACCTGTTTTTGATTGCGGGCTTCGGTAAATGAGACAATAGAATGAGCAAATGATTTATTGGATTCGCTATAAGTGGTCTGACTACCCACTACGGATTTCTTCCCTGTTAGGCGGTCATCATAGTTCCGACGTTTAACCGGGTCTCTCAAAATGGAATACGCCCGGTTAATACAATCCGCATATTCTGCGCTCCAGTCCGCTGCCATGTCCTCTCTGTCGAGAAAGAAGAGATGCATCAAAAGGTGGTAATGCTTGCGGATTTGTTCCTGCGTGGCATATTGCTCAAGTCCCAACTGACGATATAGATCTCCGCCAGGCATGAACAATACTCTCTCGATAAAAAAGGCCGTAGCAGAAAATAACTCATCGGTGGGACTATCATCGTCCGAATCAGAAGATATCTTCCCAGCGACCTCCTCCAGCAGCTTGCCGGTATCTTCCGGTAATGGCTTACCCGGACCAATCAATGCCTCAAAGTGCGAAGGGTTTTGTTGAAAATCCAGGACTAGTTGAAAAATATTGTATGACACAGTAACGATTCACCACTTCCCAGGTTACGGAAACAGCAACCAGATAATTCTGATCGCCTCGAATTAAACAACAATCATTGCACCCATAATTATATCGAATATATCGACACACCCGAGCACCTGCTTGAATCCATATTCTAGCAGGCAATAACGTAAAGTTATATTACATTCATACTGTTACCAGAACGATACATCCTGCAACAATGATTGAAGATATTCAACCGGTTTCATCGCTGAGCGCAGCTTTACTCATCGGAACCTACTAATTCAACCCAATATCCAATTCCGAGCTCATATCATCCCCAGGCGTTGTCGCGATTGTCACTTTCATCAGGGACTCCTAGTTAAGGATAATCGCTATTTTGCCGATGGAACAGGCATATGGAAGAGGTGGCAGTTGTGATGTTGGGGATCGATTTTGATATAATTATTCTCTAGCACACCCTATGTGTGGAGTACTAAACGTCCATACCATCAATGCCTACCCTTAACTGGTTTTGTATCAATGGCCCAACAACATTTTTGGAGAAAGTTCGCGCTATGAGTCAAGCATTAAATTACGACTATGGAGTCCCCTCTCATGATTCGCTATACCGCCTAATTGACGCTCATGCAAGGCAGACTCCTGACGCGATAGCAATTGAAGTGCCATCTAGAAAACCGCTTAACTATCAAATATTAAGCAGCTATATCAGTGAGGTCGTCTCGCAGTTGAAGAGCATGGGTGTGGGTCGTGGTGATCGGGTTGCTATGGTGCTGCCTAATGGCCCGGAAATGGCCGTTGCGTTTCTTGCCATAGGTGCCGCCGCTACCTGCGCACCGCTTAATCCCGGCTACCGTAAAAGTGAATTTGAATTTTATCTCTCGGACCTGAATGCCAAGGTACTTCTTATTCAGTCGGGTATGGATTCTCCGGCACGAGAGGTCGCGGCAGAGCGAAATATCCCGGTCATCGAACTTTCACCTTCCAGTGAAGCCGAGGCAGGCATCTTTTCACTGACAAGTGATGCAAATGCAGATATCAACCAGGGTGGCTATGCTGAAGCCGATGATATCGCCCTGGTACTTCATACATCAGGCACCACCTCACGCCCCAAAATTGTCCCTCTGACACACCAGAATATCTGCGCATCGGCACATAATATCGGTCTCACCTTGAATTTGAGCGGCAATGACTGCTGCCTTAATGTCATGCCGCTGTTTCATATCCACGGCCTGATTGCAGGTGTACTTTCTTCGCTTGCAGCTGGGGGGCGAACAGTGTGCACCACAGGGTTTGCAGCATCTGACTTTTTTGAGCTCATGCAAACATATCGACCTACCTGGTATACCGCAGTACCCACGATCCATCAAACAATATTGTCAAATCTATCTGACCATAAACAGGTACTCGAAAATCACCAGTTGCGTTTTATCCGCTCATCCTCAGCGGCCCTGCCACCCCAGGTCATGTCCGATTTGGAAAATGCTTTCAAAGTACCTGTGCTCGAGTCCTATGGCATGACCGAGGCTGCGCATCAGATGGCCAGTAACCCACTACCTCCCTATAAACAGAAGCCCGGATCAGCTGGCATTGCAGCAGGGCCTGACGTCGCCATCATGGACGACGCGGGGAAGCTACTTTCCTCAGGTAAAACCGGTGAAATTGTCATCAGAGGAAATAACATCACAGCAGGTTATGAAAACAATGATGAGGCCAATGCCACCGCATTCACCAATGGCTGGTTTCGAACCGGAGACCAGGGTTATCTCGACAATGAAGACTATCTGTTCATTACAGGGCGTTTGAAGGAGATCATTAACCGCGGCGGCGAAAAAGTCTCACCACGGGAAATCGATGAAGTGCTCCTCGAACACCCTGACGTCATTCAGGCCGTTGCTTTCTCCCTGCCCCATCCTTCCCTCGGTGAGGATGTCGCTGCTGCAGTCATATTACGAAAAGATACAGAACTGACCGAGCCTATGTTGCGCGGCTATCTCTTCGGGAAACTGGCCGACTTCAAAATTCCGAGCCAGTTATTGATCGTTGATGCGATCCCCAAAGGTCCTACCGGAAAAATACAGCGCATCGGATTGGCAGAAAAATTTTCCCAGGAACTGCAGCGCGAATTTATTGCGCCAGAAAGCGAATTGGAAATAACCGTTGCCGGTATATTTAAAGAGATCTTGAACGTCGAGCAGGTCAGCATGAATGACAACTTCTTTGCTCTGGGTGGAGACTCCATCCGCGCTACTCAGGCTGTTTCAAGAATCCGCTCCACATTCCAGATGGACATGTCGATTATTACACTGTTTAGAAAACCATCCATAGCTGAACTCACTGCCGAAATCACTCAGGCAACAGAAAATAAGGATACCTCGGACCTTGCCGATATCCTCGCTGAACTGGAATCACTTTCTGACGAAGATGCCGAGCGGTTACTCAATGAACTGGATGGAAAGTCTTCCTGACAGGAAGCACTATATTAATAACTGCACAAAGCCAAAAACACAATATACACCAGGAGATCTTGATACATGACCATTCAATATGGTGAAAAGTTGCGCAATGCGACCAGAAGCTCAGATATAACAACTTTCACTGGTGTATATGACATATTTTCTGCTTCGGTTGCTGCAAAATATAATGACGGGATTTTCGTCAGTGGATTTGGATTTGCGGCTAGTTTCTACGGCCTGCCGGATATCGGGTTTATCGCCTGGCCGGACATCGTGGCCTATGTACAAAGAATGCGCGCAATCCTGCCAAACCATCATATCCTGGTCGATATTGATGATGGCTATTGTGATACCGAAGTCGCCTGCCATGTGGTTACCCTGCTTGAATCAGTCGGGGCCTCTGGCATCATCATGGAAGACCAGCAAAGACCCCGTCGCTGTGGACATGTGGATGGCAAGCAAATCATGGATCTTGAGCAATTCATGATGAAACTAGAAAAAGTAATGGCGACGCGCCGGGATATTTTCGTTGTGGCGCGCACCGATGCCTCTGATCCTGAGGATATTATCAAAAGAGTTAAAGCGTTTTCAAAAGCTGGCGTAGATGCCATTCTTGTGGATGGCATACGGGATATTGAATTTCTCAAAACCATCAAAAAACAGTTTAGCCAACCGCTGATGTTCAACCAGCTTGCTGGTGGGAAATCACCGCCCTGCGACCTGTCTGAACTCAAGGCATTGGGAGTTTCCCTGGTGAATTACAGTACACCCTGCCTTTTTGCAGCCCAAACTGCGATTGAAAATACCATGAAACACCTGCAGGAAAATAATGGTTTGCTACCAGATGCCACCCAGGAAAGAACCCGCCTGAGTGAATGCAATGCAGTCCTGAACGAAAACCTTGTTAGAAGGGACCAGCGCTGACAGAATAAAACACTATCACCCGGCAGTGCTTAAACAGTTTCAGCCGCCTGGCAGAAAATATAAACGGCAGCAGAAATGGAAAATCTGGATCAAAGAATAGCCTCCCTCTCACCGGAGAAGCGCGCCCTACTGGCACAGCTTAAAAAGAAGAACAGTGCTGGGTCACCACCCGCATCTACGACTTACCATATTCCCAAAATCGGGCATAATGGCATCGCCCCGCTTTCCTATGCCCAGCAGCGCCTGTGGTTTCTGGATCAACTCGAACCGGGCAGCCCACTCTATAATCTTCACCTTTCCCTGCGATTGCAGGGAAAGGTGGACTTTGATGCCCTGCATCAAGCGATCAATACCATTATATCCCGTCACGAAGCCTTGCGGACAACCTTCCAGATGCAGGGAAACCAGGCCTGCCAGGTTATTCTGCCCGAATATAAGCTCGATCTTCCAACCAGTGATCTCAGTCATATATTGCCGGCCGAGCGTGAGGGGAAAGTCTGTAGCATTGTGATTGAAGAGGCTCAAAGGCCATTTGATTTTTCCATGCAACCCCCGCTTCGCGCACGCCTGCTAAAGTTTGATGAAGAGGATCACGTATTTATCATGATCATCCATCATATTATCATTGATGGATGGTCACTGGGTGTTTTCAATAAGGAGTTGGGGCTATTGTATAGCGCCATTTGTTCAGGCAAGGAAGCTGCCTTACCTGACTTGCCCGTCCAGTACATCGACTTTTCGGACTGGCAGCGTCAGCGGTTACAGGATGAGGTACTGGAAAAACAGATTAAGTACTGGGTTGATCAGCTTGATGGTGCCCCGCCACTCTTAGAACTGCCTACTGACAGGCCAAGACCAGCCGAAAACTCCATTTGCGGAGCCAGACAAGCAATAATTCTACCCAAAGAATTAACTGCCGGGCTTAAAACATTATGCCAACAAGAGCAAGTCACCTTATTTATGATACTTCTGGCAGCCTATCAAACATTCCTGTTTCGCTATTCAGGGCAGGATGACATTGTCATCGGTTCACCGGTCGCCAGCCGCATCCAGCCAGAAATCGAAGGCCTGATCGGTTTTTTCATTAATGCACTTGTTTTCCGTACAGACCTTTCCGGCAATCCGACTTTTCGTGATTTGCTGGCACGGGTTAAGAAAACTGCGCTGGACGCCTATTCCCATCAAGATATCCCATTTGAAAAACTGGTTGAGAAACTGAAACCCCAACGCAACCTGTCCTACTCCCCTATTTATCAAGTTGCATTTGCATTTCAGAATATGCATACGAAACCACTGTCGCTCCAGGGTCTCACCGTAACCCCACTAGAAATAGATCGGGGAACAGCTACCTTTGACTTATCACTATTTGTTATCAATACCGATCAGGGTCTTAAAATCTTGTTCGAATACAACACTGATCTGTTTGATGACACCACAATCGGGCGCATGCTGGGGCATTACCAACAGTTACTGGAAGGTATTGTGGAGGACCCCGACCAGACTATCAGCACACTACCATTATTAGCTGATGCTGAGAAAAACTTGATGCTCAAGACCTGGAACGACACCCAGGCCGATTACCCCAAGGACAAATCCCTGGTCCAACTATTCGAACAACAGGTATTAAACACCCCTGATCAGTTTGCCGTTGCCACAGAAACAAATACCCTGACCTACGCCCAGCTCAATGCAAGGGCAAACCAGGTCGCGCACTATCTGCGCAACAAAGAGGTTAAAACAGGCTCAATCGTGGGTCTATGTCTGGGTCGTTCGACCGAGATGTTTATCGGCATGCTAGGCATTCTCAAATCCGGAGCCGCTTATCTCCCTCTTGACCCGGATTATCCACCCGAACGATTGCAATTCATGATCAGCGATTGCAAGGTCTCAACGGTTATCACACTCAGCCAGTACCAGGAGATGGTGGCGTGTTTCCATACCAAGACAGTCTGCCTCGATACGGACTGGCAGGCAATTTCTTCAGAAGCTGATGAAAACCCGCTACTTGATATTCACCCTGAAAATCTCTGTTACATCATATATACCTCAGGTTCCACTGGTATGCCCAAGGGCGTGCTGATCGAACACAGAAATATCGTCCATTCGGTGACGGCACGAATCAATTATTACCCGGAAACAGTAAAAAAATTCATCCTGCTATCGTCATTCGCATTTGACAGCTCAGTAGCAGGTATATTCTGGACCTTATACCAAGGAGGTACACTTTATCTACCCCGTCAAGGTGACGAAAAGGACTTATACCGAATTGCAGCAATAATCGAAGAGGAACGACCGACTCATATGCTGAGTTTACCTTCGGTATACAATTTGTTGCTCAATACCCCCTTGGCCACTGATACCGCTAATGAGCAGCCGCTCACTTCGTTAAATACCGTGATTGTAGCCGGTGAAGCCTGTCCTCCTGCACTCATTGAACAGCATCATGAAAAACTACCCCAAGCTGTACTTTACAATGAATATGGGCCGACAGAAGGAACTGTCTGGAGCACAGTCTATAGAACAGGTCCTCAAGATTTACCACTTAATCAAGTACCTATCGGAAAACCCATTCAAAATGTCCAGACGTATATTCTCGACCCTGAGCAACAACCTGTACCGATAGGGGTTAAAGGTGAACTTTACATAGGCGGTGCCGGAGTAGCCCATGGCTATCTGAACAATGATGTGTATAACAGGACCAAATTTATCGTTAATCCATTTCTCACTAATACAAAAGAACGTATCTACAGAACAGGTGATCTAGCTCGCTTTCTCCCTGATGGCAATATAATGTTCATGGGGCGTATTGATTCCCAGGTCAAGATTCGGGGATACCGAATTGAGTTGGGCGAGATCGAATCAATAATCACTTCACATCCCGCCATCAGTGAAGCAGTCGTCATCGACCGTGAAGATACCCCTGGTGATAAACGTCTTGTAGCCTACATTATCAACCAACAGGGGCATGATTTAACCACGCCTTCGATCAAAGAGTTTCTGCTTGAGAAACTGCCGGCCTATATGGCGCCCACATCCTATGTATTTCTGGATCGGTTCCTGCTCACCCCCAATGGCAAAGTAGACCGAAAAGCCCTGCCAGCCCCTGACCATGCCGCGCTCAAATCCGGGGAGGAATGTGTTCCACCACGGTCAGAAACGGAAAAAATACTGGTAAAAATATGGGCAGACACGCTCAACATCGAAAAAGTCGGTATCCATGACAATTTCTTTGACCTCGGAGGTCATTCACTGCTGGGCGTCTATCTGCTAAACAACATTGAAAAAGCCACTGGTAAACGGCTGCCCATCGCTGCGCTGTTTAAGACACCAACCATAGAGGGTATGTCCAGCTTCCTTGAGGACAAACCTGCATCAGACAGCAAATCTCAGGAAACAGGCACATTATCACGCTGGAACTCACTTGTGGCGGTAAAGCCCAATGGATCTCGCACACCCTTCTTTTGCGTGCATGGCCGTGCCCATTCTCTGGCCGAACACATGCATCCGGACCAACCGCTCTATTGGCTGCATCATGGCCAGGATGCCAGACGAACGATTTACCATACCGTTGAAGAAATTGCTGCCGACCACTTGAAAGAAATCAGAAATGTGCAGGCTCATGGTCCCTATTGCCTGGGTGGTTTCTCTTTCGGCGGGATGGTCGCGTTTGAAATTGCCCAACAATTGCTTCAACAAGGAGAAGATATCGCCTTGCTCGCCCTTTTTGACCCCACTCTTGTTGATAAATTTTCCAGCGTAGAAAAACAGAAGACTAAGAAGAACGTCAGAAAATTATCACACAAATTCAAGTTAAAAAATAATGTCTTTTATAAACTGGGTAGAGCAAGCCAGGTGATTAAAGCTAACTTGAGACGCATATATAAGAGGTGTCAAGAAAAACTCAAAATGATGATATGCAAAATTTGCATGGCCTTTGGAAAACCGGTCCCCTCCTCAATCGCCGTTTTTAACCTGATAGAATTATTCCAGGAGGCTGCTGCTCATTATAAGTATCAATCCTTCCCTGGGTTGGTCACCATGTTTATCCCTGATATTTTCAAGAAGCGGCGAAATCTTGTCCTATCAATTAAACAACGCTGGACTAATATTGCACAGGAAGGTATCGAAATCCGTTTTGTCAAGGGCGCGACCAGCCATCACAAAATGGTTGAAGAACCGCATGTTCAGGACTTAATATCACAGCTTGAATTATGTCTGAAAAATGAAAATAAAATAGCAGCTGAGAGCACGGCTCATTCCCGATCATCGATCAATAACAGGCTAAATAATAATGCATGAAAATCAATCCAACGATAAGAAACTGGCGGCTCAGCTGGCCCGGCTCTCACCTGCCAAGCGTGCACTGCTCGAATCATTAACCGAAAAGGGGAAAGTTAATGGCCATTTCCTCGTCGCCCAGACTCTGAAAAAGCTAGGCATCACACATGTCTATGCCCTGTCTGGCACTCCCATAGATCAGACTATGGGTGCCTGTGTCACAGCCGGCATTCGCGTGCTTGGTGCCCGACATCAACAGGCTGCAGTAATGATGGCATTGGCTCATAATTATCGAGTGGGGCGCCTGACTGCAATCTGCATCGTTTCCTGCGGACCAGCGGTCACTAACGCCGTAACCGGAGTACTGGTAGCCAAAGATGACAGCTGGCCAGTGATTGTTTTAGGTGGTCGCCGCCCCCTGCAAATGCAAAATATGGGTGGTTTCCAGGACCTCGATGCAGTCCCTATTTTTCAGTCAATCACCAAATGGTCGGCTGTTGTGGAAAATACTGCTGATCTCCCCGGACATATTGAGCGCGCATTTCATACAGCAATACAAGGACGGCCTGGTCCTGTTTACCTGGATCTACCTGAAGATATCCTTAATGGAAAAATTACCCAGCCGGATACCTTGCCTGATAATATTCAAAGTCAACAATGCCCTGAGATTAGCCAGGCGGCAATCGAGCAAGCTGCCGATATTCTGATTAATGCTCAACGACCTGCACTTATTATAGGAAAGGGTGTCCGATGGTCTGAACCTTACCAGGAATTACAACAGTTGGTTGATCATCTGGCTATGCCCTTCATCTGCTCTCCAATGGGTAAAGGTTATCTGCCGGACGACCATCCACTTTGCTTTAACGGGATTCCTACAGAGGTTCAATCAACCGCTGATGCGGTATTGGTCGTTGGCGCACGGCTGAACTGGCCATTTCGCTTCGGCACCGCGTTAGCACAGGATACGAAACTCATTCATATTGATATCGAAAAAAGTGAAATCGGACATAATGTCAATGCGACACTTGGCCTCTGTGGTGATTCAAAAAAGATACTTGAAAAAATACTGATTAATCTGCTGCAAAAGCAGAAAGTGAGCAAGGAATATAAGCTACGGGAATCCTGGTTTCAAACACTGAAAGAAAAACGTAAAAATCGTGAACTAAAGTTGGAACAACTGTGGCAAGTTAATGGCGATGACAAGCCCATGTCTACGCATCGGATGTGTAAAGAGATCCGCGATTTTATACCCAGGGATGCTGTCTGCGTCGTCGATGGCAACATCATCATGGCAGCTGTTCAGCAGGTTATACCTAGCTATCTGCCGGCATCAAGATTAACAGCGGGATCAAACGGTTGTATGGGCATCGCTATCCCCTATGCCATCGGGGTAAAACTTGCCGAACCGGACCGCATGGTTATCGCGATCACCGGCGACAGCGCATTTGGATTCAATGCGATGGAGATGGAAATGGCAATGCGGCATGACATCCCGATTATTGTCATTATTGCCGATAATCAGGGCATCTCAGGCTCATATTTTCAAAACAAGAATTACCCTCCTGATCATGAGCGGGTAACTATGTATCCCCCTGATATACGCAATGAAGAAGTAGTCAAGGCATTTGGCTGTCATACGGACTCAGTTGATAAACCGGAGCAACTTATTCCAGCACTGAAACGCGCAGTAGAATCCGGATTGCCATCTTGTATCAATGTCCACATAGACCCTGATGCGCCCTTGTTTGAACATATGGGATAAACAAGCTACTGCTCTCTTTTATCAAAATCACGATTTTACGGATATGACACAGGAAAGCTTGGTATATAAGCCCTACCAGGAATTACGATGTCATTAAATAGTAATACACCGGATCCTGATAATTTCAAAACACCGCCATCGGGTAACATTCCAATATCGCCTGATGAAATCCATGTCTGGCGTATCAATTTCGAAAATATTAACTGCGATTTGACAGGGCATTCTAAAATAATCAGTCCGGAAGAAAAATACCGGGCCGATAAATTCCATTTCGAAAAAGACAAAACTCGCTTTATCATAAGACACAGTATTCTACGCAGTGTACTCGGACGCTATCTTCTCAGGAAACCTGAATCGATTCAATTTGAATATAATACACACGGGAAACCTGCATTGAAGGGTAATCTGTACAACACCGGCATTCAATTCAATCTATCACATTCTAATAATCTGGCACTCATTGCCATTGTACTCAATAGAGAAATCGGCATTGATATTGAGCACATTAATGCCAATATTGATTATGAAAACATAGCGATACAATATTTCTCTGAAAATGAAATCTCTGAGCTACGATCTCTTCCCTCTCAGCAACAACTAATAGCATTTTATAATTGCTGGACAAGAAAAGAGGCTTACATCAAGGCACTGGGCCAAGGTCTGGCAATTCCTTTGAGCACATTCGATGTCACTTTGACCCCGAATAAACCTGCTGCCTTACTAAAAACTATTCATCAGTCTTTACCTCACAACTGCCATTCAATAGCTAATATAAGACCACACCTTGATTATATTGCTGCTGCAGTTGTACCCGGACAAATAGCACAGGTAAAATATTGGGGATGGGACAAATAAAGGCAATCTAATAATGTCAAAAATACGCACTATATTTATCACAGGCCTGCACAGATCGGGCACAACGATACTTGACATGATTTTAGGCACACATAGTTCTTGTATAGCCGTTGGTGAAGTTGACAATGTTATTAAAGTGGGACAAAACCGCCAGTGGATAGAAGACCACTACAATCGTTGTACATGTGGAAAATGTGAATTTTGGCCTGCCGTCATGGAAGCTATTGATCAGCAGAAATCTGATAGTCTGGAGGTCCGCTACACCATATTTCTAAAAATATTTTCAAAATATTTTCCTGGTAAAATTCCAATAGATAGCTCAAAACACCTTGAATCATTACATGTCTTGAGTAATATTTCAGACTGCAAATCTATCAGGATAGTACGCGATGTACGAGGCTGGTCTGTATCTTTGTCTAGCAGGATCACACCAAATAATATGCTGCGCTGGTACTGGAAAAACAGAAATTTCCAGGCAGCCGCACCTGATACCATCAGAATAGGATATGAACCATTAGTCCTGAATCCTGAAGATACAGTACCGGCATTATGCCATACCTTATCTTTAGAATTTGAGCCTACAATGCTGGAAATAAATAATGCTAAGAGTCATATACTGGTGGGTAATCGAATGAGGACCAATCAATCACTCAAAATAAAATATGATGGCCGCTGGATGGAAAAAACAAGTATCTGGCCAGCAATTTTATTTCCAGTCATGAAGTACAACAGCCAACAGGTCTATGGACAGATCGATTCATATTGAATGTCACCTCAGTTCAGCGCAGCGCATAATATCTTACATCTTGCTTCCGACCCGGCATCAAAAGCAGCGAAAAGCTGGTTATTCTTTGTGAGATATTTTTTCAGCTCGTCATAATTGACGATTTGCTCTCTTGATTTCTCCGATGATTGGCGTTTTATTTTCCGGTTGTCTTCACCTGTTTCCATCAGATTGCATTCCAGAAACTTCAGAGCCGATTCAATCGCGGCCTTTTGATCACAAAGAAAGTCTTCATAATAGATGCGCAAATACGGATTAGTCTCCGACAAGGTTGCCAGGCGCTGATCAACCCAATTTTTGGAACGAATTCGCCGATTTGATTCATTAACAGGAATGGTTATTCTTGCATTTTCAGGGTAAGCTTTCCCAACGTAACTATTTGTTATAGAAGATAAATATTTAGATTTTATCCAGGAAAAATTATCGCAACGTACAATATGAATAACATGCATGTCCTTTTGCCCAGCTAACCATTTGAGATGCATTGACAATTGATCAACCCATAGGGCCGGTGACAATCCCGGGTAGAATACCCATTGATTAGTAGCTCTAAATAACCGGCGATAACCCATCCATTGCGGATTCTTTTTAATCAATTCTGCGATATGATTGCGTTCATTTTCCATGAGATCTGAAAAATCGCCATTCAATGCCCGCTCTGCAATTTTAGTTTTATTCTTCCAATACCCTCGCTGCGCCCATTCCCAACCACATGCAATCTTTGGATGCATATTTAGAGACTCAGCATATGCACTGCTCCCAGTTCTTTGGGTCCCTACTATGATAAAATTCTTCATGAAAAAATAGATTATTCAGATTTTATCAGCATTTAGTCGCTACCACGTATCACTGATATTAATTTATCCGCATTAGTAATCGTATGCTCCTTAAAAGCATAGTTTTGAGCACACTCCCCTATATCTACTCTTAGTGATTCATTCTGGATGAGTTGCATAATGTATCCCTTCATTTTCTCATAAGTATTACCACAAAAACCGATTGAACCATCATTAAAGAGACCGTCACTATTCACGCCAGCCGTGACGACAGGCACTTTTCTCATCCAGGCTTGTATAAAAGTATTCGGAAATCCTTCCAGAAGGCTTGTATTCACCAATATATGAGCACTCGCAATGATCCGGTTGACATCAGCCTGCGACTGTTCTCCAACAAACATTAGGTTATTCATTTCCCCTATTTCTTGATGCAGGTTACCATATAGAGACTCATCTCCAGCACGCCCAATCATGAGGAACTCAACGTTTTCAAGATGCTGTAAATCTTTAGCCAAACGCACAAATAGCTCAGGTCTTTTAACCCGTTTGAAATTTGCAACCCATATAATCTTTATAGTATCTTTTTTTTCGACGATTTCATCAGGCATCGGATGAAAGTTTTTTACAATCGCGGTCACATCCCTGCCATAATTAGATTTCAGTAAATCACTTTGTACACGAGTTTGCGTGATCAGGCTATCGGCTTGTCTTAACCCAAATTCACCGATTTTCTTTTCAATAAACGGCACACTGAAGCTATGCTGCTTTTTTAGTTCCCCATATGGAATTACGTCAAAATCTGACGCGATATGAAATACCAATCTAGCCTCATGCCTTTTAGCATAATAGGCTGCATACCCTGTATAGGAGGTGAACCCCCGCTGATAAATAACATCGGGACTTATTTTTTTCAGCATCCGTAATAGTATGGGACAGTCCACAAAAAAACCGAGACGCTTTAAATATCGATTGGAAGGTATCTTAAGAATTGTATATCCTTCCGGTTTATAATCAGGATCAATATTTCTGGCTAAATAATAAATTTCATATTCATCCCTTTTAACAAGCTCTTCCAGTAACACTTTGGCCTGATATTGGGCGCCACCAAATATCCCCGAATAATGAGACGGCAAGAGAAAGCATAGTCTTTTTTTTCTTTTTTGCATTGATGGTATGGGTTTACGTAATAGGCGGCCTATTATTCTCAATGCTAGTACAGATATTGAAATACTGCTCTTCTAACATATCGGCGATCTTTTCATAACTTCTTTTTTCTGTCACATATCGTCTACCACTCTCGCCCATTGCCTTAGCTTCATCTGGATCGTCCAATATTCTTGTAATTGCGCTCGCAAAAGCCTTCTCTTCGTAGGGCACACAAAGACCACCACTACTTTCATTGATCACCATGCGCTGCTCAGGATGATCATTGGCAACAACAGGCATACCTAGCGCCATATATTCGACAACTTTAGTGGGTGATGTAGAATTCAGGATCGGCGTTGGATAGAAGGGAGAAACGCAAACACTGGCTTTCCTTACATATTTCAATGCCTCTTCCTGGGGCAAAAAACCGGTAATTTTTACCGCTTCTTCTATGCCTAATCGTCTCGCTTCCCTCATCAGGAGATCAATATCCTCCTGGTCTTCTCCACCACCAACCAGATAAAGTTTTGCTTTCGGCCTGTCCCGCCGCACTTGGCTAACCACCCTGATGAGAAAATCGATCCTTCTCTCACGTATCAACGTACCCAAATAGACAATACACTCCTCTTCATAATCCGACAAATCATCTGTATTTGATTCAGTGAACTGTATAAATTTCTTAAGGTTAACCCCCATAGGGACAACGGATAACTTTTCCTCCGCAATCCCCTGTGAAGCGACATCAACCTTCATCTGCTCACTTTGAACAAAAACGTGGTCTGATAGAGGAAGAATTATTTTATAAAGCAGGAATTTAAAAAAAATTCCCCGCGCTCGATAAAAAAATGGGTATCGGGCTGTACCCTGATCGGCAGCATATAGGGACGCCTCTGGAAAGGGGTAGGATAACCAGTAATAAAACCGAGTATCATTTAATCTGGCAGCAATCAAGCCTAACACACCGGCAACAAACTGGTCTTTGACCTGAATAAAGTCATACTTATTTTTACACGATAAGGACAACAAACGACACGCGTGCAATATATTATAGACATGCTTTTTTAACCGGCTTAATCGATTCTCTCCCAGATCGGTCCTCCCCACCCATACACGACCACCGGACCAAGTAGTTTGATAAGACTTGCTACACGCCTGATCTGACTGTAAGACCCAGTCGATTTTATGACCACGACTGGCCATTTCATCACCAAACAGCACTGCCACATCTACCCGAAATGGCGGAAACTTGTCGGCAGAACAGAAAAGGAACTTCAGATATTTTTTCTCAGCCATAATTCTGTGCCAAACCCTGCATCTCTATATGCTACATCCTGTTGTGTGAATTTTGGGCTATTTCTGGTTGAAGGGTGGAGACAACAATGACCTGGCTTGCTCGTATACAGGCATACTGGTTTCACTGATCATATCCCGTATCTTGTTAGGTAATTTTTTAGCCTTACTGATACTGTTTCTATTGATTGAATCTGTATAGTTTTCCTTAAATGGTAGATCAATGAATTCATAGATGGCATGCAACAAAATTGTATCAGAGGATACCAGTTCATCATAATCAACAACCAAAACATCTGCACCAAGATTTTTATGAAGCTCAAACAATTGCAATGTTTTACCCTGGTATGCCATACACGCCCTGTGTGCGCGGTTAATCGCTATACGGCCATATTTTTCATAGCGCATTCTATCTTTCCCCGTCAATAGAGACGCGCCACAGGCATCAAATAATTCATTGAGGGCAAATCTGCTCCAGTTGTACAACATCGAATTGATCACCGAATACGGATTCCTCAATACCCATATTAGTCGAAACTCTCCCTTATGCTTGATATATTCCTGATAGCATTCATTCAGATAAGTGGTTTGAAAGCAATACCGTCCATGCTGTGGTACATGATTCATGTAACCAGATAATATCAACGCGGCATCCAGTTCATCATCTTGACCGACCCAGTAATTGATCATCCCCTCACTCTGAAATATGAGACGGGCAATCATAGTCGTACCAGAACGCTGGCATCCAGAAACCAAAATGGTATTGGGATATTTATCCAAATCCTTTAGAAGGCTGCACCCATTTGACCTAACGTGCTTAGCAAACTGCCTCCAGGTGCCTATTTTATGGCTTTTATTAGATGGCATTCCTGTCCTTTACTTCTCAAATGTTTAATACAGACATGCAATGCCTATATCGGCTTGACTGGAGATAATTTAAACAGAAAATTATGCTGGGCCCGGAGAAAACCAGATGAATTCATCAGAAAGAACTGCAGCGCACTACTTTGTATTGAACGGGCTACACACGGCGTGTTGTAACCCAGAATTACATACGCATCATGCGATGATGTTTTAGATTAAAATAGACCCTTAAACTCCACTACAGACAGCTGAAGACCACCCCGATATACCAACCGCACTATAGGCTCTCAACCGAAAACATACGTTATCACCTGGCAATGCATTCAAATCAAGCCAGGTGTCATATTGTATTGATGGCGTCAAGGGACTAAACCCAGACGAGTTTACAGAGATATCTGAAATTTGGGCCGAAGCCATGCTGGCATTTGGCCCATAGAAAACTAGATAGCCATCGATTCTTCCTGAGTTGGGTCTCCAATTCAGAGTAATCTTCTGATTACCCTTATTGTTCGAGTTGCCGATTCGCCCATAAATCTCAATATCACGAATTGCCACAACGTCTTTATGGCTAACGGAGTTCAAGCTGACCTTTACATAACGGGCATTTACAGGGGTAAATGAAGCCTTAGTCCACTGCGATGTGCTGAAACTGCGGTTATTCGCAACTTTTACCCAGTTGATGCTATCCAGAGAAATCGATATGGAATACCGATGCACTCTTTTTTTCCGGTGCGCCCCTAATGCAATGCGTGTACTGCTGATCATTTGAGAGAGCCCCAGATCCAGAATAATATTTTGGGGTAGTTGTTTCGTTTTCCATATCGTGTTGAGATTGCCATCAATCAGATTAGTAATTATCTGGCTACCAACTTTATTGGGGTTCAATGCGGAAACAGCCGATATTTTGATTAATCCCGTTGTTTGTTTGCTGCCTTGCAGCGACTTGTGTGCATGAACATTTCCGATAACGGTCAGAAACAATCCGATACTTATTACGACAAATAAGGTTGCACAAAAACGCACGGTTAAATGATGACCTCTCATGTTCATAGCAACTTTCATATTTATATAATCTCTGTTTAATTTACTGCGCAATCCCTGCGCATGCGGGAACCCAATAAACAATGGTTTTTCTACACAGATCCCTGTTCACCGCTACGCGTTAGCCAGGAATAGAAGTAATTCAGATGCCCTCTTAGGCAGGGGTCCAGACCTGAATTTGTATTCATACATACCAGTCGGCATCCTAGCAAATGTATGCCATCATTTCACCTGTAATAGCAATCCACTCAACATCATGATCCGACATGAAAAAAAACGTTTAGTTCATAATTCGACCACATCGATTACACTGCCCAGCATTTTTTCATAACCCACCTCACAATATCTTTTCTAAGCCATTGTATTATTGGCAATATGGCAACACACGTGGCCCCGTCATATTTCATCATTAACACTGAATTCCCCCACATTCAAATAAGCTGGCTCCAACTTGTTCAAATCCGCAGCATAACGCTCGAGAATCGTACTTAATTCACTATTTTGTGACCAAAATCACACGATTTTCAGAGACTGTGAGCGCCATCACAACGCTTCTGTGGTCTACAGCTCGGAGATAAAACTCAGAATCACGATGATACATGTAGCGCAATTCTTGACTCCAGCACCGAGGTTACATGCCCATGTTTTCACGTTTTATCAGCAAATCAATCATTCAATATACAATCACCATATCGCTTCTAACCCTGTTGACGGCTTGTGGCGGCGGCGAAGGAACCCCGGCCTCAAATTTACCTAGCTCTATAACAATAAGCGGTAGTGTCGGTGATGGGCCGGTATCTGGCGCTAGCATAACTGTTATGGATGCTAGCGGAGCAGTTATTGCCTCAACCATCAGTGATGAAACTGCCAACTATACTGCGGATATACCTGCCAATGCAGCATATCCCTTAATCGTCATAGCTAAGGACGGCACGGACATGGTCAGCGGAACAGTACCCGATTTTGAGATGATTTCACTGATCAGCAATCCCTCAGAAAAAAATGCCAATATCAACCCGTTTTCGACGATGATCATCAAAACGGCTCAATCCATGGCTGGGGGACTCAACCCCACGAACCTTGATTTGGCCACCCAGGTAGTCCTCAAACATGTCAATTTTGGCCTGGATACCAATTTAGTTCCAAATCCCATCACCACGGTCATCAATGAACAAAATGTGGCGACGATTGTCAAATCCAGCGAAGTATTAGCTGAAATGTTACGCCGTACACGAAATACACTGTTAGTCTCAGGCAATTCCGTAAGCGAAGATGACTTGATTAATAGCTTGGCCGCAGATCTGACCGATGGAATTATTGATGGCGCCGGGCAAGCGGATACTGATATGCTGATTGCCGCCACGGTGAATGTTGTATCCGGCCAAGTGCTTATCGAGGCATTGAACAATAATCTCTATGTTAACGGAGCACCCGCTACCACATTGATGGACAACGCAATCAGAATGACAACTCCCGATGCGACAGACACTACCCGGGATGCCAGGATTACCAGAGAAATCCTCGACCAGACTAAAATTGCTGTCAATGCAGCACTTATAATGGATCCGGCAGCGCTATTAACGAATGTTACATCTGCCCTGGATACAATATCACCGAGCACTACCCCTGAAGGAATCAAAACATTGTTGCCTACCGATAAAAGCGCCGACTTTGCTGATGCGGTGATGCTGGTCGCCTATGCAACGGACACAGAACAGGAAAATCTGAATACCGCAGTCCGAGTTCAAATTGAAACCACTCAACCACCTGTGGTCAGTTTAACTGCAGCCCAGTTATCCGTAGAGGCAAATGGGCTCGCTACACTTACCTGGGCGACAAGCAACTCAACATCCTGCGTGGCGTCTGGCCCCATCAGTTGGAACAGCAATGACATCACATCGGGCGAGGAAGTGGTTGGTCCGCTTAACACTGATACAACATTCACCTTGACATGCTCTAATAACAGTTCTCAAACTACCAGTAAATCAGTGACAATCAAGGTTACTGGCACAGCAGGTACTGGTACTGATAGTACTAGTAGTACCGGAACGGCTGTTCCTGCAGGTAGCGTCAGCCCTGATGACACGAGCAGTACAGGAAATGTTGGTAGCAGCACAAGCGACAGTAGCGCTACCGGCAGTACTGGTACAGGTACAGGCACAGGCACAGGTACTGGTAGCAACGCAAGCAAGCAACTCATTTCACTGAAATGGAACCCAAATCCAAGCGTCATCGTCGGTTATATTGTGTACTTTGGCATGACATTAGACGCGGTAACGACTCAACTCTTGGATATACCCATCACTTCGACGAATGTTGATTCACTGGCGCCTTATGTGGAATTCGAAACTCAAAATGACCTTGGCATGGCAACTGGTGATAAGGTCTGTTTCACAGTCAGAGCCTACAATATTGATGGCCTCTCTAGTCCCTCGCCAGCAGTATGTAGTATTATTTGATTATCAGAGCATTTCAACCGATAAATATGCCAATGCCTCACAATAAACATCCTGACAACATTAGGACAACGCCATGAATACAATGCCTTATCAATCTATTTCACGCTCAGTTTCAACTCTCTCCTGTTCCCGGATACGGCAAATAAGAGATTTCTTGCGGTACGCGCTGCTCTTAAGCATTGTCGGTCTACCTGCAACATCAATAGGCGCACCGCCTGCACCACCATCCGGCCTGTGCATAGGAACAGTAGGGAGTATCGGATGCACGCCAACAGTACTACCACCTGTAGTTTCTCAACCACCACCATCTACGAATAGTGGCAATGCCGTCAAATGGCATCCGGGGCACTATATGAAATTGTACAGAGCCGCTCCTCAATCAAATTTCGACATTATTCTTAACGAACCAAATGTAAAAGGGGTTCATGTAGAATATGAATGGCGCAATCTTGAACCCCAAGAAGGCGTTTATGATTTCTCAACAATCGAATCAGACCTTGCTTACCTGCAAGCCAATGGGAAAAGGCTGATAATAAGGATCAATGATAGAGCCTTCTCATTATCCTATAAAGCAACACCGGCCTATTTAGAAACTAATCCAATTTATAAAGGCGGTATCGCACCGACAAAAAACGGCACCATAGCTCGCATTTGGGACCCCTTAGTTATGGATCGCATGATATTGTTGTATCAACAATTGGGAGCGCGTTTCAATGCTGAACCCTATATAGAGGGAATTGCTCCGCAAGAGACAACTCCTGGGTTTGCTGGAAATTTTCCACCAGATTACACTAGATCTGCTCATGCTGCACAATTAAAAAGAGCAATTGCTGCATTTAGAGCCGCTTTCCCTAACACTGTCGTATTTGAAACAGCTAATTTTCTCTCCGGACAAATACCTGGCATTATAGCCAATGCATATCAGGTTGGCGCCGGCAGATTGGGGCCTGATCTAAATGTAGGCGATAAAAATGGTGGATCTACTGCACAGCTACTAACTGCTTCTTCATATGCTGGGAAAATGCCCATCGCTGATATTGTTTCCGCCCCCGTTCTGTGCGGGAGATCCTCAACAGGTCCTCTTTCAGTTATGGGCAAAACAAAAAAATGCTACCTGCCAGAGGATATATTGAACTACGGGGTTAATGATATTAAAGATAACTATATTTTATGGGTGAGATATGGTACCAACGAAGATACACCAACATATAAATTTTCTATGCAATACGGAATAATCCCTATAATCAATAAATATAACGGAAAAATAAACGCGGCTTGCCCTACCAATATATCTATTTGTAATACACAATAAAGCATACCTCGGCAATCATCTTGCCCGAGGTCTCTCAGGCCTGTACACCGTTTGATGTACAGGTCTAGGTTATTTTGTGCTCACAAAGCTTTTCTAAGCTTATAAGACAATATGTCTCTGAGCATCGGATTTGTTATTAAATCCTTTATAAATACTAGGGAAAAATAAAATACGCTAAAACTTGGGTCCTTGTGCGCACGTTTCAATATGCCGACTGCATCCCTGAAGCGTCGCCGAAAAAGAGGATTGTAAATACGTGGTAACCACTGCCTAGCAACAAACACTGCTACATTAGATCGTGTTATATATTTTTCAGGAATTCCACACTTCGTATAAAAATAAGGGATATTTCGAGACGAGCATGATCTGCCTTTCACAGGGTGTTTCAAGCGTTTACTCGTCGCATCTACAGATATGCTGGATGATCTTTTTCTGTAGTGAAATATAATTTCTGGCACATGAAAGATTCCATTTAATTCTCCACCGCAAGCTTCCGCTGTACGTCGGATAATTCTGGCAAAATATCCCCCATCTTCTCCAAGTCGAATATATGGAATTACCGGACTCGGCAGTCTTACCATGAGAGATTGAAAATGAAAGGTTCCTATTCGCTTCCGAGCAATATTGGGCCATGTGAGTTTGAACTGCTTTCGCCAAACCCATGTTCCAGTTTTTGTTTGACTAAGCATTTTTGGGCCAGCCAACCTTTCACCTTGCTCTGTTACAATATCGTATCCACCATATGAAGATGTGTATTTAATGCTCTTGATGAGGGGGATAGCAAGCTTCTTAAGTACCTCAGGACCCACATAGATATCATCGCTGTCCAAAAACGTAACAAATGAACATTGTTGCGATATCAAGTTATGTAATGCAAAGTTTCGTATTGCTGCTGGATTACCAATATGAGAAAGTCCCACAAACCGAGCGCGTAGCGTGTTCTGTCGTTTGCTAAGAAATTTCATAATAATATCCTGGGTACCATCGTTTGATCCATCATCAACAATTAAGATCTCAAACGGACTGTAATCCTGTTTTTCAACTGACTGAAGTGTTGCCTCTATGAATAGAGCAGAATTGTATGTGGGAATGATTATTGAAATAAGAGAACTGTTAATTGTCTTGTCAGCTTTTACTGCACAAGATGTTGAAATCACCTTTAGTTCAACATCACCGTATTCAGAAAGTAGAGTGGCTATTGGACCCTTAAGAGTAGGATCATTAGGAAAGAATGCCAATAGGTTCTTAGTCTCTAACATCTGATAAGTTAGACCGATATATTCGGGCATGGTTGTAGCCTGAATATCACTTAAATCAACAAGAGGATTTGGTGAAATTATCATTGCACTACCCGCTCTTCAATCTCCAAAACTTATTAATATGTAGTTACTCCAAATTAAATTTATGAAACAATACTGAGAGACACGTTAAGCAACATTAACTTCCTTAAAATATTTTAGGGGTGTTGTCCCATAGCATAGTATCTACGTAGGATAATTATAAATATCACAACAACTGACACATGTAGCCACCCTGCTAATACCCGGACATCGTTCATTTTACGCTTACTTTATAACTATACTTGAACGCCTCAATATTCAGTTCGAAGTTTCTCTATGAGATATTTTGTTTTATCTGGTGGTTCTCCACAGAAATACTTGCTCTGTAACGCGCAGCAGCCAAATAACCAGAAAAATAGCTAAACAAATAGCCAATTACGTTCATTCCAATAAGATTTTTATAAGGAAACGAAATAAATATTATTGCAACCACAGCCACCCATCCGAGCGCTAGTGTTCCAACTGTATTTTCTTTCGCCCTTAGATAGCAAGCATCTGAAAATACCATGTACAAAAAAATAAGGGAAAATATTACACCCCCTATACCTGTCTCCCATAGTAGTTGGCCTAATGTTGTAATTTTTGCGTTATAAACATCTGTAAATGCTGAGTATTCTCCAGACAAAACGCTAAGCCTCGAATCATTCAAATTTCCTATGCCGAGCCCTGTGACCAATTTTGTCGGTTCATCGGATAGTAATATCAATGATATTAAAATGCTATCCAATCTAGGCGCATCTCTCTCAAGCTCATTGTAGGCTTTACCCGTAATACTTGGATTACTATCAAATTCAAAATCATCTCCTGTCACTTCTCCGCTAAACAAATAATGCATCATTCTATTTTTATCGGTAACTATATCAAAGGACCCAGTTTCAAATCGTTCCTGCAGAAAAAGATCATACATGGAAAAAAATAAGCCTCCTAGAAGCGTAGCGGATAAAAATATAGGCATAAATTTTCTAAGCCAGGAACCAGCACCCTGATAAAATAATATTGGCAACATCAACGCTATTGGCAGTAGTATTAGTGTCCCCTTAGTTTCATTGATCGTCGTAGGCATAAACAATATAAACAATAGAATAAAAAATGATTTTTGTTTTATCTGATTTCTCAAATAATATGCTAACACAATGGCAATAACACAAATCATAAATATTGAAAGCGCCGATGATATAATCAACGTCCCTGATATAACATCTCCAGATAACACACCTTTAAATTGGAATAACCTTTGAAATAAGGCCAACGGCGTTTGAATAAGCGCCAGGACAAAAATTAGTTTTAATTGATTTTTTAAATCTGACTCTGAAAATTCATAAACAGCTGGCAACAAGAAAATTGGAAGATATTTGAGATATTCTAACAACCCCCAAAATACTGTGCCCGGAGAAACACTATTGATAATCACTCCTGCAAAAATAAAAAGTGCTAATACAAAAAATAACAAAATATATTTTGGAGCAATATCGATCATGTGCCGACCTGCAGCGATGAGGGCTAATAGCGCAAAAATACCACCAGACAGCATCGCAATTACTGGCGTTGCAGCACTACGAGGCAGCCCCAATACACCGAATATATATCCCAAGAAGAATAATATAATGAAAAAAATATAAAGTAGTCTATTCACAGATCCAAAAGAGGCGTCATCAAAAAATTCTAGGATAGATACCCAAGTTTTCGATTTAAAACTCCAGCTCTTTTCTCAAAATAATTCTTATTATCATCGGAGAGACCGACATGCCATGAGGTATCTAACGATATCTGGGAGGATTTTACAAATCTCATATTATTTCCATTGGTAATATGATGGATGTGGGAGCTGTAATCCAGCATTGATCTTTCAAAGGAAATACCCAGAAAGGCGCTAATGCCGTTTAACGTCTCATCAGGGTCTCTAGCCAAATTCTCATAATGAACATACAACAAATGTTGTTCATTAATGTTTCTAGCTAATATCGGTAGCCCACGAGAATAATAATTTTTCCAACTATCCACGCCAGCCTTTCTGTGTATATTACGCTTAATTCTTGAATAGAGAACTCCTCGCCCATCTCGGCTAAGTACTATGATGCGCGTACTCTCAGGGAATCTGTTATAGACTGCAACAGCCTTCATATAGTCTTTAGAAGAATCTATGACCATATCTACGTCATGAAATTTAAGAACTACATCATACAGTAAAACGTTATTTGATATGCTTTCGTTGAATAATCGCTTTACGATTGGCAATATATTTTTGCCATGACGTTGTTCAAGGTATACTAAACTACGCATTATCTTTCTGTGAATCAGAAATAGCTTTGTTTGATGAGAATAGTCTATTACGTCAACAGCGTTAGGCTGTCCTAAATTAAATGAATACGGTTCCGAAATAATATCGCTTCCAATTTCTTCAGACAGTTGCTTAATGACTTCTAACCAAAATGGACACGATTTTATAGCATTCCCACAACTACACTCCGTATTTAACGCAATATTTTTTGATAAATGGGAAATCTCGCCCAATGACTCTATTTTAGAGTGCGAGCCCATTAATAAATCTAGCAATGTAGATCCTGAATGACCTGGACAGCAGATAAAAATGTACTTAACCATAAACTCTCTATGACCAATAATATTAAATTGAGTAGCTCATTATCTAGTCATTTCTCGGGCTATCAAGATAAACCCTAAAAGCCCCACTAACCTCTTTAATACCAGTGCTACTATTTGTTTACAGTACTAGAGTAAACAGAATAAGTCTGGCCCGCGATATTCTCCCAGCTATATCGTTCCTTAATCAGTTTTCGAACTTTATCCTGTCTTTCTGGATCAGATTCACTATTAGCACTAAATCGCAATGCTTCTGCCAATTTTTCTAAATTTCCTACTGGAAAATACTGGTCCAGTGGCAATCCTACTTCAAGATTTGCTGGTATATCACTGGCCAATACGGGAATGCCATAACTTAATGCCTCTAGTAGCGCTATTGGCAACCCCTCGTGAGTTGAAGGCAGAACAAATATACCTGCATTCGCATACAACTCATGTAACGCAACACCATCCTGGTAACCTGTCAATATGACATTCTCATTCCCGTCTGCTGCTCCCAGTACTTCCTTACAATATTTATCCTGCTTATCCATTCTTCCTACCAAAACGAGCTTCCAACCTGCCAATTTCGCTTCAGTAAAAGCCCTGATTAAATCCAAGTGCCTCTTTTCAGGGACAAATCGGCTCACGAGCAGCGCGTAACGTTTCGTCTCAATAGAAAATTTTTCCAGTGTACTTCTTGATGTAGGAATGCTAGGCAGCTCTACACCATTTGGAATTAATACGGAATCACAATTGTACTTATTTTTTACTATGTTACGTATCACGTCAGATATTACAATCCGCTCCGTCGAATACATCATCCCCCAACGCTCTCCAAATTGAAGCAACTTGCGGGCCATAAATCCCCATTTCTCACGGTCATAATCAGGCCCGTGATGTGTCACCACAACGCGCAGCCCTAACAATCTTGCTAGCGGTGTCATGATTGCAGGTCCAATGGCATGGATATGCAGAATATCAGGGCGCTTAATCCCGGCATAAAGAACGCCAAAAAACGAATGTATAAATGCCTCCAGCCCACTAATTTTTGGTGCCCATAAACTGTGGAATTCTATTTTTTCCCAGAGACTATTTCCTGGTTGATAATATTGAGAACGGACAATAACATCCACATCACACCCTAGGTCGGCCAATAGCGGATACAAATGTTCTGCATGTTTCTCTACTCCACCCTCAACACCTGGGAATCCACGAAGCCCTAAAACCATTATGCGCATGTTAGTTCCCTAGATTTGCGACCCTTTGTATTGCACGATATCTTTCTATACATATTCTGATATTTTGTATATTGTACATTGAGTATGAATTGGGAACCAGAAACAAACAGTAATGACTAATAGCCTGCTATCGATCAATAATTATTATTATAGAAGGGGCGGGGCTGAGGCTGTTTTCCTGGAACACAATGCTCTCTTCGAAAATTTTGGGTGGCGTGTCGTTCCGTTTGCCATGCGTCATTCCAGGAATTTCCCGTCCGATTGGGATAAATATTTTATACAGGAAATTGAATTTGGAGAAGCCTATTCCCTAACTCAAAAACTGCTCCGGGCACCTAAAATTATTTATTCATTTGAGGCACAAAGAAAAATCAGGCAAATAGTTGAGCTGATTAACCCACAAATAGCTCATGCCCATAATATTTACCATCATATATCTCCATCTATTTTCAGCACGCTCAGAAAATGTGGGATTCCAACAGTTTTAACACTTCACGACCTCAAAATCGCTTGTCCTGCCTACAAAATGCTCACGCACGATGGTGTGTGTGAACGCTGCAAAAACGGTAACATAAGTAATGTTATTCGACACCGCTGTATCAAGAATTCACTATCGCTGAGTGCGCTGATATTCCTTGAGACAGGGATGCATCGCCTACTGGGCAGCTATTCTAAAAATGTCACCCGTTTTGTGGTACCCAGCCAATTTTATCTTGATAAGTTTATAGAATGGGGCTGGGACAAGGAAAAATTTACCTATATTCCTAATTTTGTTGATCTTGACTCACATACACCCAGCCATAAGGCTGGTAACACTTTCATGTATATCGGGCGTCTGGGCCCGGAGAAGGGCCTCACAACGTTCATCCAAGCCGCTGCTATTTCTAAAACCCCTGCCATCATTGTTGGCACTGGGCCCGAGGAAGATAAACTGCATAAGCTTGCAAATGAAGTCGGCGCAGATGTTACATTTACCGGATACCAAAGTGGTGCTGCACTACACGATCTTGTCCGTAGCAGCCGTGCAGTCGTCTTGCCCTCCGAGTGGTATGAAAATGCACCCATCAGCATTTTGGAGGCCTATGCACTCGGCCGCCCTGTCATTGGATCTAATATTGGCGGGATACCGGAATTAATTCGTCCAGGAGAAACAGGTGCAGTTTTTGAGAGTGGAAACTCTGATGCCCTGGCCTCAGTATTGGAAGATTTTTCTATAATGACTGACAGTAAAGTTATTGCTATGGGCCATTGCGGGCGGGAATGGGTAGAACGAGAATTTTCAGCGCAACGGTATCGAGACAGAATGTTAGCTTTATATGATGACATTTCCATTGAGTAACCAAGACCTCTCAAAAGGCAGCGCTCAAATATAATAAATGCATAAAAATTCAAACTGGTTCTGAGCATGCATTTCAAATCACTGTCATATACAGATCCAGGTATTGCCTGGCTATATCATCCCAACCATAACATTCGATAATTTCTTTTGATTCTTGGCTCATTTTTTCTCTTCTGTCATCATTTTCCAAAACACTGCTAATGGCCGCAGCTAATTTAGCAGGATCGCCAGGGTCAACAATATATCCATTCCGGTTATCGATAACGACATCTTTATTCCCGGATATATTGGTTGCTACAACAGGTAATCCAGCTGCCATACCTTCTAGCAAGGCTAGTGATAAGCCCTCAGCCCCCTCATCAATACTCGCTGAAACATAAACACTACTATGGCGACAATACTCGACCAACCAGTCCGGTTCATCAATACTTTCATGAGAATTATCTGTTGAATGCACGATATTAGGGGGCATCAGGGTGCCAGCCAGACGCACCTTGTCTATCAGACCAAGCTCATCAATCAATCCATTGAGTGCTTCTGTCTTCTGCCCGATAATAACCAATCTTGCTGATTTTTCTTTACTCAGGATGCTCGGCATTGCGCGAATCAGGATGTCCTGTCCTTTCCGCGGCTCGTAACGACCTATAGTGATTATTAGTTTAGAATCTGCCGGCAAATTGAGCCTGTCGCAAACTAACTCCTTGCTTACAACGCCCTCCTGAAAGCGGTTAAGATCAACGCCATTGGGTATATGTCTGATTTTATCTTGATTCGCGCCGGCGCTGAGCAGGGAATTCTGAACGCTGGCGCTAATTGCCGTTAATAGATCCGCATGCTTGACAGCTACCCTGATTTTTGAATCTATTTTAGAGTCAAGTCTTAAGCCATACCCTACCTCCGGCACCATATGAATATCGGCCCCATGTGGTGTGAGAATAAATGGCACCTTTTTTATTTTTCTTAGTTTTGTACAAACATATCCTGGTAGATAAGTTGCGTGGGCGTGCAATATATCGCAACCATAAATACTGATATCCAGAAACAATTCAGATAGTGCCACTTGTTCTTTAAAATGGCCTCTCATGGTAGGCCATCGATGGATTGGATAATCGAACCTTGATTTTCTGTTTTTCCACCATCCTGCTGGGCCAACAACTCTGACCTTGTGACCCAATTTCTGATAGGATTTGGCCAAATAATGGACAACCAACTCCCTGCCACCAATCGTGTCAGGCAAAAAACTAGGAACATAAAGGACTATATTTAACGTATCTTTTGTCATAATCAGAAATAGTGATATTGATTTATTTTCATAAAAATACTTTAACCCAGGTTTTTATATAGCTGAGTTACCTTCCCTGCAATAACTTCCCAGCTGAATGTTCTGGCATATTTCCTGCCAGCTTCTCCCATCATCTTGAGTTTTTTTTCATTTCCTTTGGCAGTTAATACGGCCTCTACTAGCTCCTGTAGATTTCCTTTTTTTGTCAATATTGCACAGGATTTATTCACATAATCTCTGACGCCCTGGAGATCTGTTGAGATAATAGGTAATCCACAAGACATTGCTTCCAATAGACCATTATTCGCAGTGCAATCCAATAGTGGCAGTAAGAAGATGTCGGCTGTCTGATAACGATCCAGAAGTTCTGCATCACTCACACCTACCTTCACGTCAACATTTGAAAGATCACTAAAACAGGATGAATATTCCTGAGACGTAATGATTGTCAGGTGAATTTCAGGATCAAGATGCTGGAGTTCTTTTGCTGCCTCTGCTAACAGCTTAATATCCCTTAGGTGGGACCCCACAAAAAGACACTCAAATCTGCCTCTTTCAGTATGACTTATTTTTGCTGGTATATAATGCTCAATATCCACGCCATGCGGTATGTAAAAAACACGATTGTCCCCTATCATTTTAGAAAAAAACTCCTGCTGTACAGTCGAAACCACTATCAAAGCATCAATATGGCGCAAGAAATTTCTGGTTTTGATAATCTGTGTGAATCTATCTGGTGGTGTATGGTAGGTGCAGACAATCCGGTTTTTTATTCCTGTTGATTTCATAGCGCCCAAATAACGAAATGAATTTTCACCATATAAAAAGTGGAAGACACGTTTTCGGGAGGTTAGCCAGCGCCTCATAGCTGACAACTCACTAATCAGACCATCTCTGTGATACCACTGGCACCCAGATTTATCTACCATCGGTTTCAAAATGCGCGCGGTTGTTCTCAGAGGAATCGTCCAATGCTGGGCAGGGTAAATGACATCTCCTTTCAGGTAATCTGACAGGCGATCATAGCCGGAATATTTAGAATGATGCGCCATTCGCCTTGTGACGATGGTTAAATCATATTCTATGGATGTATGTTGCATAATGGACTCTACTTGAGCACTGCCAGACCAGGATATAAGAGTAATATAAATTTATCGCGCAGGGAAACCATCTACGCAGGCAATCCATGAGCCATCTTGTAACTGATGGGGATCGATATGATGCATTCCACCACTGTTCCAGTGATTTCTCCCTGCCTCCAGGAAGGGATGTTCATCAATTCGCTTTTCCTTGTATTCAGTCTTTGAAAGCTTAATTATTTCCATTATATGTACTTTGCTTCCATAGATTGGATAACCATCCTGAGCAAATCGATAGAGTTTATCACCATCAACCACCACCCTGCCGCCAGGCCTGCTAGTATGTTGGTTGGCTTCTTGTATCGGACTCTCGGGATGTTTTTCCCAGAGCCCCAATAGATCTTTAGCATAATAGAGCTGTAATATAATTTTTTTGTTACTGTCCTTTGTTGCGGTAAATAACCACCACAATTGCTGATAACGAAAAATTGAACTATCAAAGTACCCAGTATTTTCTATAATTACTTTAATAGGCAGCCATTTAAGTGGAAACCGATCCGCCTTGTAGAGCGTAACGCCAGCACCTCTTCCCCCTTCCGGAATCATATAAAAATCATCGTCCCATTTAAAAACACATGGATATGACAGATGGTACGGTTCTGTGAGGACAATCTGCCGGTAACACCAGTCCAGGCCATTATCACTTTCTGCCAGACCAATTTCTCCGCGGGAGTTGATCTGATTCAGCACTTCAAAAAACATGTACCAACGATTATTACTCTGACAAAAAAAAGGGTCCGCAACAAAATTGGCGGGGATATCGGTCACATCCAACCGGGTCAAAACCGGATTTTCAACTGAATCAGATGAACCCAGAGAAAGAAGTGATTTGCCCTGATATATAGCAATGGAAAAGTCCTGTGTAGACAGATCGCGTTTCCAAAGCCCAGGCCTCGGCGCAATTTTCCATATCACCCATTTTAGTTTCTGTTTCAGATTTCTTAAAATTGATCTCATAGCTGGGCTTCTTGCCATATCTGCCATTACCAATCTAAATTATCGCAGTACCCGGCAGCTATCAGGGTTTCACCCGCTATTGCCTTGAATGTCTTTTTATTGCGCTTTGACCAACCCTGCCATCTTCCAACAGGATTAAATCCCACTGGTTTTTCTGCAGCATTCCAGCTAACTTTCCCTTCATTTTTTATAGCAGAAGATCCTCTCACCGAAATTTCACTGATCCTTTCAAAAGGAAAATCATCCTGACTCAATTGAAATCTTTCACAAGCTTTTCTAGCAAATTTGACCGGATCCCCAACAACATCCTCATATTTAGTCAGCCAGAAACCGGTGGGGGTATCGGTGTTTTTATCCTGTGATTCAAGCATTGCTTTAGCACTTAGATCCCACTGCCTACAGAGATCTGAAAAATCCATTCCCGGCCAGGTTCTGATTGTAGAATTAACTACATCTCTACCATCTCTTAGCAACAGCAACAAATGCTCGCAAGGGAAAACAGTATAAAAATAGCCAAGATATTGCACATCAGGTATCTTGACTAAAACCCGCTTACCTTCTGGCACAAATGAATGCAGATACGCCATGAGCGATGCGCCAAACAAGGGCAGGAAATCATGCCCCCCCATTTTCCCAATATTTTGTCTATAGGCGTGGAAAAAATGTTTTTGCACATCGATAATATCGCCAGTCAACTCCAGAAAAGGGATTTCCCAGAGCTCATTGGGATAGGCATGGAGTGACGGATGTAGCCGCAGAATTTCACCTGTGTATACAGTGCCTGATCTGGGCATAACACCGTGAATAAAAATTGCGGGCTCCTGGTTCTCGCCTCTGATTTTTCTGGCAACCTGAAAGGCTTCCTCGCTAACTTCAGCCGCCTCTGCTTGAGCATAAAAACCACGGGTATCAACCCTTGAAAGCCCGAATATACGTCTAAATTTTCGCCCCATTTTTTGAATATTCACAGACAGCTGGCTACCTACCAATCCATATTCTTTTCATACCCCAGATTAATCAAATCCTGGCCATGTAATTTCTTAAAATGCTCTTTATGGTCTTCAGTAAATTCATCTTTCCATTGCTGCAGTCGCCCAGATCTCAAATGTGATTTGCTTTCTATTTCTCCAACATCACGATTAGAACGGTTCCTGAAACTGTATTTCATGGCAATCTCACACCCTTTGTTCACCGCATCTTCCTTAAATCTGTAATGTTTAAACATTTCACGAAAAATACTTTCTTCACTAGTCATGATATCTTCGTATTTTATTTCAAAGATATTCGGATCTCTATAATTCCACTCAATGATGTCTTTCAAAATTGTTGTAGAAACACGTCTCATTTCTGCAAGAATCCCTTCTTCACGAGGCAGGCTTTTCAAATATTCCTGGTAACTCATGTCACTGATCTTCTTGATTGGAAGAAGAGGCCATTTATCTTCCATGTTTGCCGGAAGATCCCGAATCGGTGTGACCGCCCACCTCTCCTGGGTCCATAAATGATAGTAATATCCTGAAATAACAATATCTCTCGGATCCCGGATCATATGAGACCCACGATAATCTGAAAGTAAATTCATATCCAGCAGAGGGCGATTCTGGAAAATTATGATGGGCCTTTGGCGAGGTAAATTATCATAATTTTCCCTTACAAACAGATACCCGTATTCTTCAGCGATGGCACCCAGGACATTCTTAAACCATGATGTTCCTACTTTATGATGGGCAGTATGAAGAATCACCCCAGCGGAACCCTCCTGAAAAGGACTCTTCCGCATCCTTTTGAGCATTCTGGAAACTGGTGATATTTTTTTTCTCAGGCTCCTCATAATTTAGTCAAATCAATGATAACCGAGCAATAACATGCTCGCATTCACTACTCCATTTTATTTATAAGCTTATTGAGATTTTATATTTAACGGCAATATCAGGAAAATATACTGGAAATGCCCGAAATAAACTTGATATATTTCTGGCTACAGGGTCCCTGAGTAAACTAATCAATTTCTAGCGCTTGCTGGTGTCGTCCTAATCTAAAAAGCCACTCAAAGACTGGCTGAACCAGCTTTTTTTAGTTTAACTAATAATCCCACCCACCACAAAGCTTCCTAAACCCTGAAAGTTATTCGAGTTTCTTAGTGTATTCGCTTGTCTTTGGTTAAGATATTTACTAATACGATAGCGATACAAATCCTACTGAACCACGTTAAGCTTCACATATTAAATTTCGCAGTACTATGCTAGAATCACCCTCGTTTTTAGCTTACGCAGCCCATCTAGTGAAGCACCCACTAACATCTTTAATATCAATTGGTTATGTGAATACCTCCTATTTTAAATAGTTCCGATAAATTAATATGATAAAGCTTATCCCCAACCACCCTGTCAAAGTTACTCTGTTTGTTTTGTTCTGCTTTTTGCTTGGCAGTCCCCAGGCTGCCACCGCAGCCCTTACAGGCAGCTATATCAACGCACCCAACAACGTCAATCTTTCAGCGAACACGCCTGCTGACTGGATTCATTGGGGATACGTGCCTCTCGAATTTGATCGGAAGGCGGGCGTGACGCCACAAATCACCAATTTCACACGAGTTGGAGGCGCCGACCCCGGGGCAACAGATCTGGCTTCAGCAGCATATTCGTGGAGTGATGGTATCGTGCCGGGCGGAAGTATTTCCGGTACAACTACCGGTGAACGCGTTTTCCAGGTTGGCAAGGGCTTCCAGTTTACCGTGCCAGCCAACACCACACTTAAAACCTTGCGAGTCTATGTTGGCGCCAGCTCTGCGCAGGGCCAGTTCACTGCCACATTGAGCGATGGCAGTGCGCCAGCATATAACATCTCGATCAACCAGAACAGCGGGCGCAGCAGCCGGGAAGTAACCTTGAACTTCAGAGCTGGTTCCAGTGGGCAAACTTTAACCGTCAAATATGTAGTCACTGCACGTAATAGCTCGAATGGATTTATTACCCTCGAATCTGCAGCACTACAGACAGCGGGTGGTGGTGGTGGCGCGGCCACCCTGACTGGCACAATGGGGACAGTCACTGTTATTAATTTAACAACAAAAGGACCGACTGACTGGATCCACTGGGGGCGAATCAGCGATGCGCCATGGGACCGGAAAACGGGCATAACCCCTCTAATCAGTGATCAGACAAGTGTAGGTTCTAATGTATCTCCTACTTCATCCGCAACCGATACACTCTACTCGTGGAACGACGGTAGGCCGAATGCGGTGGTTTCTACGCAAACAGGCTTACGTGTTTTCGACATAAACAAAGGGTTCAGGTTCACAGCACCTGCCGACACAAGCACTAAAACTCTGAAAGTTTACGTTGGTTTGAATAGTGCTACGCAGGCCAGATTTACAGCCACGCTAAGTGATGGTAGTTCCCCGGCATACAGCACCGTCGTCAGCCAATCAAGTGGACGCAACACCATTGAGTTCACTCTCAACTATCAGGCTGCTTCTCAAGGTCAACAGCTAGTCGTCACTTTTGTGCGTAGCAACCCGCGTACAAGTGGCACATGGATTTTTCTCGAGTCAGCAATATTACTGGGCTCTGGCGGAGGTGGCGGTGGAGGAACTCAGCCCCCATCAGCACCAGCCAATGTTGCTGCCAGTGACGATACGTACCCAAACCGGGTTGCAGTAAACTGGGGTTCGGTAGTCGGCGCAACATATTATGATGTTTATCGTTCAGCCTCTGCCGGCGCTAATGGTACTGTGCTGGCTTCGCCTTCCGGTAGTAGCTATAACGATACCAGTGCTATTGCGGGTGTTGATTATTTTTACAGTGTTAAAGCCTGCAATAGTGCTGGCTGTAGTGGTTTTAGCAACCAGGATCCGGGGCGAAGAGCTGTTACTGTCATAGTCCCAGGCATACCCACAGGCGTTACGGCCAGTGATGACACCTTTACAACGAAGATTGCCGTAAGCTGGACTGCCATCTCAGGCGCAACAAATTATGATGTCTACCGTTCGACTAGCCTGGGCACTACAGGCGCCCTTTTCACCTCTCCGACTACAAACAATTTAAATGATACCAGCGCAATCGCTGGCACAAGCTATTACTACACGATCAAGGCCTGCAACAGCGCCGGTTGCAGTGGCTTCAGCAACCAGGATGTCGGTAGCAGAGCCGTTAATAATAGTGGTACAGCACCAGCTAATCCACCAGGAAACATTGCAGCTAGTGTTGATACGTTTACTGACAAAGTCGTTATCAGTTGGGGAACTGTTACCGGAGCAACCTACTACGAACTCTGGCGCTCAACTGTCTCTGGACTCAGAGGCACGCAGGTCGGGTTGCCGACAGGCATCAGCTTTGATGATACCACCGCGACACCGGGAACTGACTATTGGTATGGATTAAAAGCCTGTAATACTACCGGGTGCAGCACCTTCAGCGGGCAATCTTTAGGACGTAGAGCCGTTGCAGCTGCGCCACCCACAATGCCAACAAGTGTATCAGCCAGCGACGATACTTTTACTGGCAAAATCGCGGTAAACTGGAATTCAGTCCTAAATGCTACCTATTATGAAGTGTATCGTTCTGCTGTTTCTGGCACCAATGGCAATCTTTTGGCCTCACCTTTGGCACCAAACTATGACGATAGCGGTGCTGTAGCAGGCACCATTTATTTTTATAGCATTAAAGCCTGTAACAGCGCTGGCTGCAGTGGCTTTAGCAATCAGGATCCAGGACGCAGAGATGTAACTATCGTAGTACCAGGCACACCCTCAGGTGTAGCGGCCAGTGATGACAGCTTTACGACGAAGATCGCAGTGAGCTGGACTACCGTCACAGGCGCAACAAATTATGATGTTTACCGTTCGACTACGCTGGGCACTACCGGTACCCTTTTCGCATCACCGACATCAAACAATTTAAATGATACCAGCGCAATCGCTGGTATAAGTTATTATTACACAATCAAGGCCTGCAACAGCGCCGGTTGCAGTAGCTTCAGCAACCAGGATGTCGGTAGCAGAGCCGTTAATAATAGTGGTACAGCACCAGCTAACCCACCAAGAAACATTGCAGCCAGTGTTGATACGTTTACTGGCAAAGTCGTTATCAGTTGGGGAACTGTTACTGGTGCAACCTACTATGAACTCTGGCGTTCAACTGTCGCCGACCTCAAGGGAACACAAATTGGTTTGCCGACAGGCATCAGCTTTGATGATACCACCGCGACACCGGGCACTGACTATTGGTATGGCTTAAAAGCCTGTAATACTACCGGGTGCAGCACCTTCAGTGGACAATCTTTAGGGCGCAGAGCCATTACTGCTGCACCGCCCACAATGCCGGCAAATGTATTAGCCAGCGACGATACGTTTACTGATAAAATCGCGGTAAACTGGAGTCCAGTTTCAAATACAAGCAATTATGAAGTGTACCGTTCTGCTACTTCTGGCACCACAGGTAGTCTTTTGGCCTCACCTGTAGCATCAAACTATAACGATAATGGCGCTGTTGCAGGCACCATTTATTTTTATAGCGTTAAAGCATGTAATGCTACAGGATGTAGCACCATTAGTACGCAGGATCAAGGTAGCCGCGCCATCACCAGCAATCCCCCTGCCAATCCCCCAACGGGTATAACAGCAACTGTAAATACTTTCTCAGACAAGGTCACAGTAAGCTGGAACATGGTTACTGGCACTACATACTATGAACTCTGGCGCTCTACTGCCGCTGGCACCAACGGCACCCTGATTAATTCACCAACAGGCACCAGCTTTGATGACACCACAGCGTCTCCAGCCACAGATTACTGGTATAGCTTAAAAGCGTGCAATGCGGACGGGTGCAGCTTGCTCAGTGGCCAAAGCATGGGGCGTCGGGCGACAGTTCCAGCACCACCGGCATCAGCCCCAGGTGGCCTAAGCGCAAGTGACGGCACCTTCCAGGGCAAGGTTGCTATAAGCTGGATCATGGTAGCAGATGCAACATTTTATGAGGTATACCGCTCAACGGCAGCGGGCACCAACGGCACCTTGCTTGCCTCGCCAGCAGGAACCAGCATTGACGACACCAGTGCGACTACAGGTCTGATGTATTTTTACAGTGTTAAAGCCTGCAACGTGGACGGGTGTAGCACATTCAGTCCACAGGACGCAGGAGCTTATGCAGCCCCGATTGCGCCACCTCCTGTCATCACAGCAGCAGCTGATATCACGGCACCTTCAACAGGCCTGTTTACCGAAGTAGACCTGGGTATGGCAACAGCAACTGACAGTATTGATGGCAATCTGACCGCGACTCCGGATATAGTCGGTCCGTTTAAGACGGGACGCCATATTATCACATGGAGCGCAACGAACAGTGCTGGCATAACAGTAAATGCGCAACAAATCGTTGATATTCTACCTTCAGCTGATTTTCAGATGGATCAGTCAATAGGTGAAGGCGGGACAGCCACAGTCTCTGTTTTCCTGTCCGGTCAGGCGGCTGTCTATCCTGTAACTATCCCGTATACCGTTTCAGGCACATCCGTGAATCCCGCCGACCATGATGCTGCATCAGGCGATCTTATTATTTCTTCAGGCACTGCTGCCCAAATCACATTCAATTTAATTGATGATGGTATCAATGATGCGGGCGAAACGGTTATTTTCACAATAGGGACGCCAGTTAACGCCGTGAGTGGGGCAAACATAACCCATGTAGCAACTATCATAGAAGAAAACCTGCCACCGCAGGTGCAATTAACTGCTACACAAGCCGGTCTCGTATCTAGCTGGGTTGTTGGCGACTCAGGAAATGTTGTAATTAGCTCGACAATTAATGACCCTAATCCGGCTGATGTTCATTCATATGACTGGGGCCTAAGTGATAACGTGCTAGCTCCGATAGGCGGCACAACATCAGACACGTTCACATTCGACCCTGCCGCTTTAACTACAGGTTACTATCTTGTGAAATTAACCGTTACGGACAATGGCAATCCTGCACAATCAACCAGCATCGAATTGATGCTGCGATTCGAAACCACTCGACCGGGTCTATCTGCATCATCTGACAGTGATAATGATGGTATTGATGACGCCACAGAGGGCTATGGCGATTCAGATGGCGATGGCATTGCGGACTACCAGGATGCCATTGATGACCCTACGTTACTATCAGGCAATGCGGCAGATGGTACATCTTACCTGCTACAATCCAACCCAGGCCTAACAATGAAGATTGGACAAACTGCGACCGCATCCGGCCTGATATCTGCCGCAGTATCAGAGCAGGATATTGTCGATAATGGTGGGAATGGAGGATCAGCAGGTATATCTACTGGAAACGATAACTATACCTACCCTGTTGGGATATTTGATTTTGAAATAGGCAACCTGCCAGTAATCGGACAGTCAGCGGATATTGTCATCCCGACTCTGGGCGCTATTCCTGCCGGAGCCACATATCGGAAATACATATCGGGTATTGGTTGGCAGGATTTTACTGAAGATGCCAACAACATGGTGGCCTCAGCACCTGGCGCACCGGGCTTATGCCCTCCACCTGGCGATAGCAGTTACACCTCTGGACTCAACTCCGGCGATCACTGTATTCAATTGACCATTGAAGATGGTGGCCCTAATGATGCTGATAGTTTAGCTAATGGCGTTGTGCGCGACCCTGGCGCAGTAGCTGAACCGGTCGTCCAGAGTGTTACCTCAACTCCACAGCCAACGAACAACAGCGGTGGCGGCGGCGGTGCATTACATGCGATAAGTTTATTGCTAGCTGCAATTTATTTGATTTCGATGCGTCGTTTTAGACGACGTCGCATTTGCGGATTCCAGGGTAATCGAACCTGTACTCGGGTTATCCTTGCGGTCCACCACATAACGCACGGTCAATAATTGACCTGCGGAGGCCGCCTGGAAGGTCAGCGTAATCTCCTGCGTGCTCGCGCCATTGGCCTGGTAGAGTTCCACACTATACATTGGTGCGCTGCCATCACTCAGACTGGCCTCAAACCGGCCATAAGCGCCATTCACCGACCCCACATATACAAGCAAAGTCTGTGGCGCAATACCCGCCGGCACTGTGAATGCCAGCCCCTTGCCGGCATGGAATACGCCCAATCCACCACGGATACCACTCATACTGCCCACCGGCGACCCATCTGCCCATGAATAGGCCGTCGGCATGTTTGCTTTCTGATACGGCGTTGCATTACCCACTGGACTATAATCACTAATCCGCGGGCTAACACCCGCCTTGCGGTCCACTGCCGAGGCGCTCACCCGCCCCCAGTGTATCCAGTCCAGGGCGCCACCCGCAGTCAGATCTACAGCAGCTGGGGCAGCCGCTGCAGCACCCGTCAAAGCACCACCGCCTCCACCGGCGGGAACCACCGTCAGGGTTACCGTCTCACTGCTTGACAAGCCATTGCCATTGTCTTCAGTTGCCGCAAAAGTGACTGTATAGGGACTGCCTGCTGCAACACCGATAGCAGGTGTCCAGCTAAACTGCCCGCTACCATTACCAAAATCGGTGAAGCTCGCGCCCGCCGGCAGGTTTTTAGCCGTGAGCACCAATGGCGGCGGACCATCGACATCATTGGCCGAAACCGGGATGGTGAGCAATTGACCCTCTGCTACGCTCTGCGGGCCTATCGATTGCAGTATCGGGGGCTGATTGCCCCCTGCGCCTCCCTGAAGCATTGCGGATTCCAGGGTAATCGAACCTGTACTCGGGTTATCCTTGCGGTCCACCACATAACGCACGGTCAATAATTGACCTGCGGAGGCCGCC
>QIGV01000129.1 GCA_003230085.1 Gammaproteobacteria bacterium | reverse complement strand
TAACACCAATATTAGCGCTATCACCTAAAGACGCCAGGCGTTGATCAAGATATCCAAAACGCGCCTCAAGGCTCTGTGCTTCACTGACCATGACCTGTCGTGCTGCACTGGAAGACGGGTCGTCAGCTACTCCCTGGACCGCATTGAAAAAGCCCTGTAAAGCTGACATCAAACCAGCCTGCGGATCTGCCAACAGACTATCTACCTGCCTTGATAGCACATTAAATTGCTGCGCCTGGTTAAATCCTGAACTATTGGCCCGGATCTGTTGTGTTATAAAATCATCATAGACACGATCAACAGAATTAACATAGACGCCTGTCCCGATAAACCCACCACCATTTGCCTGTGGTGCTCTGGCACTAAATTCCACCTGTTGACGGCTATATCCTTCAGTATTAACATTGGCAATATTTTGCGAAGTAACAGCCAATGCCCGCTGCAATGACAGCAGACAGCCATCAGCCACACTCCTCTGATAGCGCTATGCCGATAAAGCCAAATAAATACTCTGAATTATTCATGCTGATCGTTCGCCACATATTGAACCTGCTGGAAAATTTCATTCTGCATAATACTATTTATTTTTCGCGCATAATCTGGATCAGTAGCATAGCCCGCCTGCTGCAATGATCTGGCGTAAGCAGCAGGGTCCTGGCCACTTTGCAGTACTTTTTCGTACCTGGGATTAGCCATTATAAATTGTGCGTAGTCTTCAAAACTTTCTTCATAGGACTGATAGGACCTGAAACTGGCCTGTTCTTTTTCTGCTACGCCTTCGGAATATTCTAGCGTGGTGGTTACTACCTTATCTCCGTCCCAACGTTGGTCAGCCTTGATCCCAAAAAGATTGTGACTGCTGCCACCATCAGGTTTTCTCATCACATTCTGACCCCATCCGGTCTCCAGTGCAGATTGCGCCAATAGTGCCTTCGGCGACACACCTAATTTCTTGCCAATGGATTTGGCCATATCAGTTAATTTATTGATAAAATCGGTGGGTGACGTAAAAGAAGGCGTTGTTTTTTGCGCTCCCGAAGCTGCTAATACCTCTCCAGGCTGTTTGCTATCCTTTCCCCTGCTGAGCTGTCTGACCATGATATCTGCCAAACCCATACCCTGTTCTCTGGATAGAGATGTGGCAATCTGCTTATCGAACATCTCCTGATAGAATTTCCCCTGATCACTATCCAACAGCCCTTCTCCCAAACTGGCATCCCGCATACTTTTCAACATCATCTGCATAAAAATGGCTTCGAACTCCTTCGCTACTGCTTTAATAGCATCCGGCGTTTCTTCACGGGCTTCTACCCGCAATTGAGACAATCCCTGCAGATCAGTATATAGAGCAGCTGTTGATAAACCTGGTGTCATGGGTCATTCCTGTTGCATTGATTGTTCAGCAATTTCACTACAGCACTATATGACGATCAGTTCTGCACGTAGTGCGCCTGCTTCCTTAAGCGCCTCAAGGATGGCGACGAGATCACCCGGCGCCGCCCCGACCTGATTGACCGCGCGGACGAGTTCATTGAGCGATACACCGGGCTCAAACAGGAACATATGGCTTTGATCCTGTTCAACCTGAATATCTGACGTAGGCACAACGACCGTATTGCCGCCCGACAATGCGCCAGGCTGGCTAACCTGTTGTCTTTCTGTAATCGTCACGGTCAAGCTGCCATGAGAAACTGCGGCGGCGGTTACTCTGACATGCCGACCGATGACGACCGTACCCGAGCGTGAATTGATAATCACCCTGGCCGATGCCTCACCGGGCTCCAATGTCAGGTTCTCCAGCATAGATACAAATGATACCCGCTGCGCCGGTGATCGAGGAGCGCTGACATGTACAGATGAGCTGTCAATCGGATAAGAAGTGCCCGCGCCAATGGTTGTGTTGATCACATCTGCTATACGCTTGGAAGTTGTAAAATCAGAACTGCGCAGATTAAAAACAATGGCGTCTTCAGTGCCAAAAGGCGTCGGTGAGAGACGCTCGATGGTAGCGCCATTGGGAATTCTACCGACACTGGGAATATTGATAGATACCCTGGAGCCGTCACTGCCGGCCACGCCCAGACCTCCCACCACCAGGTTACCTTGAGCAATGGCATAAACATCACCGTTCACCGCTTTTAATGGCGTCATCAACAGACTACCACCACGCAGGCTTTTTGCATTACCAACCGAAGAAACCGTAACATCTATAGTCTGCCCGGGTTTACCAAAGGCTGGTAGTGTGGCGTGCACCATCACTCCAGCTACATTCTTGAGTTGCGGATTGGAATTGCTCGGCACAGCGACACCATACTGAAGCAACATATTTTTCAGAGATTGGGCAACAAAGGGAATTTGCGTGGTCAAATCGCCCGTACCATCCAGGCCGACAACCAACCCGTACCCCACTAGTTGGTTATCACGCACCCCAGCGATAGACGCCAGATCTTTTATTCTTTCCCCTAACGCCGACCCGCTGATGAGCAGGAATGTGATCAACATGATTAGTCCTGTTTTACCTGGTCTAAATCTCATTTCCTGTATCCTTTAAATCCTGAAAGCGTCGGCACACTTAAAATGGGAACCATTTACCATTGATCATTTTAGCTAGCCAGCCCATATCATTAGAATCTGCCAACACGCCTGTGCCACCATAGGTAATCACGGCATTGGCCACTTGTGTCGAGGATATAATATTATCCGTACTGATATCCTGCAGCCTTACTAAACCAGTAATCCTCACCTTTTCATCACCCTGATTGATAGCGATAATTTTCTCGCCTTCGATCCTGAGGATTCTGTTGGGTAGGACTTCGACAACCATCACCTGTATACTGCCAGTCAGACGATTGCTTTGATCACTCGACCCCTCACCCTCGAAGGATTTTTCCGAACTCAGTCTCTGCTCAAAATTAGATAACTTGCCTTTGCTGATCGTGTTAAGCGATAAGGGAAGGCCGAATAATGTTGGGTTATCAACACCGATAGAATTGTCTTTACTCGTCGAGGTACTGGCTGATTTACTGGCCCTGGTTTCCTCATTCAAAACAATCGTTAGAATATCGCCCACATGACGAGCGCGTACATCCTCGAATATAGCCGTACTGTAGCCTGCCTGATAAATCGAGCCATTGTCTTCTTTGGGAGGTGGTTCTGGCAGCGTAAAGGTTTTTGTTACTGGTTCTTCTTGCACCTGCCCAGGATTAGTAGCGCATCCTGTGATCACAACGATCATGAGCGCTAGTGTTATTAAAAGCTTGGAATTATTCATTTTCATTACCTGTGCACTCCGCTGGACATAGCCCCTGGAGGATATGATCCATTAATTAGAGATTATTATTCACATACTCCCACATTTTGTCACTGGCCTGGATTGCCTTGGATACCATTTCATAGCGACGCTGGGTCTCGATCATGTCCACAAGGGACTCAATGACATTAACATTCGATGTTTCCAGGGAGCCCTGTAGCAAAGTGCCGGCGCCATTCTGGCCAGGATCTCCGGTTTGTGGCGATCCGCTGGATGCGGTCTCAAGATATAAATTGTCACCCATAGGCTGCAGCCCCCCCGGATTGACAAAATTCGCCAATTGTATCGTGCCAACAGTACTCGGTGTTGTGGTGCCCTGCGTGGTAATACTAACCGCCCCGTCGTAGCCAATCGTAATATTGATAGCATCGCTGGGAATGGTGATTGCAGGCTGAACCTGCAGACCATTTGAAGTCACCATCTGACCGTTTTGATCCAGTTGAAAGGAACCATCCCGGGTATACGACAACGTGCCATCGGGTTGCAGGACCTGGAAGAAACCTTTCCCCTGAACAGCAAGATCCATCGGGTTCTCGGTTTCGACGATATTACCCTGGGTAAATATTTTTTCAGTAGCCAGTGTCTTGACACCAGTGCCCAGATTCAGGCCAGATGGAAAACGTGCATTTTGTGACGACTGTGCACCTGCCTGACGTACATTCTGATACAGTAAATCTGCAAATACTGCCCGGCTCTTTTTATAACCGGACGTATTGGTGTTAGCCAGGTTATTGGTAATTACAGACATCTTGGTCTGCATGGCCTGAAGACCGGTCTTGGCAATCCATAGTGCTTGGCTCATTTCAATTTCCTCTATACTGAATTCAGTTATGAAATTTTCATCAGCTGTGCTGACGCAGCATCATTTTCTTTGGCAGTATTCATCAGCTTGATACTCATTTCGTACTGCCTGGCCAGTGAGATCATATTCACCATGGCATCGATCGCATTGACATTACTCATTTCAAGGGAGCCCTTGATAACGCTGACCGAGGCATCTGGAACTGCCACAGCTTCATTCCTGAGCCGTATATTTCCATCAGTACCCTTGGTCATTTGGCTGACATCCGGGTTGACCAACTTGATCCGGTCAATGATGGCTAATGACTGGGGGCTTTGCCCCAGCGGACGGACAGAGATTGTTCCATCGCTACCGATTTCCACTTTCTCCGCCGGTGGTATGGCGATGGGACCGCCACTATTACCGAGCACAGCCGACCCATTTGCGGTAACTAGTGTACCTAGTGAGGTAATGTGAAGATTTCCTGCACGAGTATATGATTCACCGCCATCCGGCGTCTGCACTGCAATCCAGCCATCACCACTGATCGCAATATCCAAATCGCGTCCGGTCTCAGTCAAGGGTCCTTGCATAGTATTGAATCCCTTTTCAACGGTCATGGCATTGACACGTGTTGGTAATCCAGGCCCCTGCACCGGCCTGCTTTCGAACAAGGCCAGATCCTCTCTGAACCCTGTCGTATTGGCATTCACAAGATTATTTGTGTTGATAGCCTGTGCCACCATCATCTGCTTGGCGCCAGACATTGCGACGTATAACATGTGGTCCATTGATTCTATCCCTTATTTTCTAAGACTTTGCGCTTACTTTTGCCCATTACCTGATATTAATAATGGCCTGGGTAATCGTATCTGCCGTTGAAATCACCTGTGCATTAGCCTGAAAATTTCTCTGTGCCGTAATCATGTTAACCAACTGCTCAGTCAGATCTACGTTTGAACCTTCAAGCGCACCGGATTCGATGAGTCCCAGACTGGATGATCCAGGTGAGCCTACAAGTGCAGCGCCAGATTCAAAGCTCTCTGCCCAATTAAGATCTCCTTGCTGGGTCAACCCTTGTGAATTACTGAAATTGGCCAGCGCAATCTGGGCCAGTGTCCGCGATTGCCCGTTAGTGAAACGAGCCAGAATGACCCCCGAACTATCAATATCAATACCACTCAGACGACCAGTCGAAAAACCATCCTGAGTCAGTGAGTTGACATTAAAACCACCGCCATATTGACTGATACTGGCATAATCCATGGTCAGGCTCATGTTTGCAGCGCCATTGCCCGGGTTGAATGTAGCTGATGTAAACGATGATGGTGGTGTTGGATTGCCGTTAATTTGAGACAAAGTGCCATCGGGTTGGAACTGCAGCAAATCAGAGCCATTCCCTTGCGTGCCTGCAATCTGATTACCATTAAAAGTAAAATAGCTTTCCCATTGATTGGGAATGCCCGTCTTGCGATAGTAGACCGTAGCCAGGTTTGCGCCACCTAGAGAGTCATACACTGTCAATGAGGTTGAATTGTTATAGGTTGAGGCGTCAGTCAGATCAAAGGCCCCCTGCACGGAACCATTGGCACTGGTGCTGAGATCAGTGTTACCTCCCCCAGTTATTTGTGTGATAGCAGAAACATCGATATCGATGTTGCTACTGCTCTGGGCACCACCTGCTCCATCCGGATCCCAGGCCAAGGTGACGCTGCCCGTCGTACCAACCGTCATCGAGGCCGTCGACGTTGAACCACCTGCACCCGCCATCGTAATATCCCAGTTATTTCCACCCGTATTGGTAAATTGCAGCTGAGCACCTGCCACTTGTTGACCATAGGCATCCACTAGCGTCATGGCTGTAGCCGTGATCGGTGAATCCCCATCATCCAGCACTGGATTAGCTCCGGCGCTTCCTAACGTAAAAGTAGAAGTGGTCACGGGCGCCGCTGATATTGATGCCGAGGCATCAAGATTCAAACCATAACTCACCCGGGAAGATCCCTGTGGCGCTATGTCTGAAGTATCTAACTGCACATCACCCAGCGCACCACTTATGTTGCCACTACTGTCAGCAATAAATCCAGTGAGACGCTGGTCCTGGTTATTGACGATAAAACCATTCCTGTCAACACCAAAGGAACCAGCACGAGAATAGACCGACAGACCATTATCACTGAGGCGGAAGAATCCCTGGCCACTGATAGCCAGATCCAGGTTATTGTCAGTAAAACCAATATTACCCTGAGAGAACTGTTGTGATATATCTCCGACTCGGACACCACTACCGATGGCATTCGATGCCGCACCAAGGTTGGCAGTTGCAAAGATATCTGCAAATTCAACCCGAGATTTTTTGAATCCTGTTGTGCTCGCATTTGCCACATTATTCCCGATTACCCGTAACTCTGCAGATGCTGCGTTAAGTCCACTTAATGCTGTACGAAATGGCATAGTCCTTCTCCTTCTTACCCTTGATTACATTACCCGTTTAATATTGGCAACCGGCATGGCGCCCTGACCCGCGAGGTTTAATGTCACACCCTGCCCTTGACTTCCCACTGAAACGCTTTCGACTTTGGCAGCCAGGTAAGTATTTAGCCCGACAGTCTCACCACCATACTGTGCCTCCGCTTTGATTTGATAACTACCCGCAGGCACTATTTTTCCGCCTGCATCTCGTCCGTCCCAGTTAAATGTAGTCTCACCACCGTTGCGAGAACCCATATCGACACGGTTAACTAATTGCCCTGTGACGTCATAAATATTGATAAATAATTTATTAGTACTGGATGGCAACTCTACGATACCTTCAACTCCAGATTGACCATCTGTATTTGCCTGACTGGTGGGAACCAACACCGATCGCCCGACCATGGTTGATGCCTGGAGTACCTGGCTCGAATACATCGCCGAAGCAACCTGCTCAAAACTGCTTTGTAGCTCCTGCATTCCGGACACTGTGCTGAATTGTGCAATTTGACTAAAGAACTCACCACCTTCCATCGGTTTAGTGGGGTCCTGATTATTCAGTTGTGCTGTCATCAATTTCAGAAATTCCGCCTGGCCAAGTGAGCCCTTCCCGTTGTCCCGTCCATTAGCCTGGCTGCTTGACAATCCCAGGCCTTCAAGTGCCTTACTATCCAGTGTATTCATGATCTTTACTCCTGATCCTTTCCATTACAGCTACTGCCCCAAACGCAGTGTATTCAATAACAATTCTTTGGATGTCTTCATGACTTCAACACTATTTTGATAAGCACGTGATGCAGATATCATGTTGGCCATCTCCTCAACCGTATTTACATTTGATTTATAGATGTAGCCTTCCTTATCAGCCATCGTATTCTCGGGAGCATATTCTCTGTAGACTGGCGCCTGACTGGTTACGATACCGTTAATCTTGACTCCGGCAATGTCTTTATTAGCGCTGTTTAAAACTGTTGAAAATACCGGCTGACGTGAACGATAGGCCCCTGCTTCACTGCTACTTACAGTGTCAGCATTGGCGAGATTGCTTGCCGTTGTATTCAGACGCACATTTTGCGCACTCATTGCCGACCCGGATATGTCAAATACACTAAACAAAGACATTATTTTATTCTCCTCTGATCGCAGATAGCAGGCCTTTGACGCTGCCACTTAGAAAGGTTATTGTCGTCTGATAACGAATTGCATTCTCCATGAACTGAGCCTGCTCGATTTGTGAATCCACTGTATTACCATCCAACGTAGGCTGCTGGGAATTACGGTAATAGGTATCAACCTGTGTGCCAGGCGATGAATTGCTGCTGATATGCATACTGTTTGTTGTCTTCATTGATATTCCCTGCTGACTGGCATTCGTTAGCGCAGTCTTGAAATCAATATCTTTTGCCTTATAGTTGGGCGTATCGGCATTCGCGAGATTGGCGGCTAAAACCTGGGCACGCTGGGCGCCCAACTCCAAAGCCTTTGCGTGTATCCCGAATGCCTTGTCGATATTCACTGTCTGAATTGACTCCACAGATTTATTTCCATATCAGGCAAAGAGCAATTGCTATGCCAATATTGAATTATCCAGTGTTTTCAGAGTGTTAATAATTATCTTGAAGGGTTCAAGAGGTAAAAGCGGCAAACAGACTCCAGTGACCGGCAATCCTTGCCAGGCACGCATCGAGATCAGGAAACTGTTCCTGGACCGGCGTTGTTACGGATGGGGATAGATTATTCTTTCAGCTTATAGACCATGCCATGCTTGAAGCGCACGGCCTCAAAGCGGTCGGTATAGTGGGGGATGGACTCCGTGCCACCGAGATAAAGATAGCCCCCTGGCTTGAGAGCATCAGCAAGGCGATTGATAATATCTTCCTTATTGGCGCTTGAAAAATAGATCAGAACATTACGACAGAAAATACAGTCAAATCTACCTAGTAAGAAAAAGCTTTGCAGCAGGTTAATCTCCTTGAAAGTGATGCGGTCACGAATAATTGGCTTGATGCGCCACTGTCCATTAATTGAATCAAAATAGCGCTTCTTGTATTCCTCGGTAATACCGCGGCACAAAGAAGTGTTATCAAACAACCCGGTCTGTGCCTCCTTCAGGATAGAAGGTGATATATCGGTAGCAACAATCCTGACGCCAGGCAAAGTGCTGGGCCTACTGCGTAGATACTCCTGAATACTCATTGAGACGGAGTAGGGTTCCTGGCCAGAGGAACAAGCCGTTGACCATATCGCAGCATTTTGTATTTTTCTGTCAGACAAGTCGGGCAGGATAATCTTTTTCAAACTTTCATAGGGATGGTTATCCCTGAACCAGGATGTTTCATTTGTCGTCATGGCATCAATCACACTGAGCTGCAACTTTCTGTGACGACTGGAATACAGCACCTTGACCAAATCACCCAGTGATGCAAAACCCTGTTCTTTCATCAGGTGCGCCAAGCGACTGTTTACAAGATATTGCTTGTTGTCACCAAGAACGATGCCACACGACTTCTCAAGAAATTCGCGTATGGCATTATATTCCTGTTGATTGATTTGCTGCCTCTCTACAATACGTTCTGGATTCATGGCTGTGAATCTACGCCGCTGTTGTCAATGGTGTTTTTCCCTCAATTGTTTTTAGCCTGTCCAGCACTGCCTGTGTCAATATATCCGGGTCATATTTGGGAATAAACTGGTTAGCGCCAACTTTTTCAACCATTGCATTATTGAATACACCGCTTAATGAACTATGCAGGAGAATATATATTTCCTTGAGCGCGGCGTCTTTACGCACTTCCGCGGTAAATGTATAACCATCCATTTCCGGCATCTCGATATCAGAAATCACCATGATGAGCCTGGACATCTTCTCGGGATCATTCCGCGACCAGTCTAATAAATAATCAAAAGCTTCACGGCCATTTTTGGCCAAGACATGCTCCACTCCCATTTGCTCAAGCGGGCGGGAAATTTGTTTGCGGGCAACCGCTGAATCATCCGAGACAAGAATAAACATGTCCTCCCTTTTCAACTCTCTGCCGACGCTTGCCAGGGAATCTGATACCTCGGTAGGCGTTCCGCAGAGATCTGCAAGGATTTTCTCCACATCGAGGATACCGACAAACCTGTCATCGACCCGCGTAACAGCAGTCAAATAACTGCCGCTACTCATGCCTTTTGGGGGCGGCAAAATATCTTCCCAGTTCATATTGATAATACGATCCACTCCGCTGACCAGATACCCGAGAACTTTGCTATTGTACTCTGTGATAACGATGAAACCCTCTTGTGGGTCATCCAATGTCGGGTAGCCAATGACCATGGCAAGATCAAGAATCGGAATTGTTTTACCACGAATGTCCGCAATACCGCGTATTACCGGGTTTGACTTGGGGATTCTGGTCAGGGCAGGACAGTGTATAACTTCCTGAACTTTAAATACATTGATACCGAATCGTTGCTTATCCCCCAGATGAAACATCAACAGTTCCAGGCGATTGTGCCCGGCCAACTGGGTTAACCGGTCTACCCCATCCATTACACTCGTCATTATCCTCTTGCCCCATTCAAACCTGCTCCTCAGAATTATCGACTTCATCAGATAATTCTTAAGTTAACGCTGAATAACCCAAGGCCGACCCAGTGTTGGCATGATTTATGTATGTTTTATATGGCCAGATGGGCCATTAGGATAAAGTGTTTAGGCATCAGAAACCATGTTCATTCATCATACTAACAAAGGGTGTAAACCAATTATGGCATTTCTGTGGCCAATGCTTTTGGTCATGATGCCATTGCAAGTCCAGGGCCAATCCATCCAGTCACTGGAATCGATCAGGGAAGCAGCGAAATATTTTTTGCTTCAGCAGAACACCCATCTTCAGGGCAAACGAGTGATTACCGTAGGTGATATTGACTCACGCCTACGCCTGATTCCCTGCGATCAGGATCTGCATGTCACTGCACCACCAGGTAGCCGCCTACTTGGCAATACTACAGTAGGCGTCAGCTGCAGGAGCAGTAAGCCCTGGAAGCTCTATGTACCGGTCAATATTAAGATTTTCAATCAGGTTCTAACGACAAGTAATTATCTGCCCAGAGGGACCGTGATACAGTCTGATGATCTTACGTTTACAGACAAGGATTTATCGGTATTGGGTCGGGGATATTTTACCGAATATGATAATGTCGTTGGAAAAGTTGTCAAACAGGATATTATGACAGGCAGTATTATCAATCCCAATCACATCAGCAACCCTAAAATCATTCGTCGTGGAGAGGGAGTTACAATCCTCGCGAGCGCTGATGGATTTGAGATCCGAATGAAGGGAAAAGCACTGATGGATGGCACTGCGGGCGATCTGATCAAGGTCAAAAACCTGAAATCCAAAAGAATCGTTGAAGGGAAAGTCCTGTCATCAGGAGTTGTAAAGATTTTGTTTTAAATCTAAAGGAGATTCATTATGCCAATCGAAATCAACAATCAAACTAATTCACCGCGGCTGAATACCCGTGAAAGCTCATCAAGCCAACGTACGCCTGCTGAATCTGCCGGTAAAGCACAAACGGCAGAGGCGACCTCAATCAATTCAGATTCTGTGCGCCTGACAGGCACCGCAGCCATGATACAGGAAATTCAATCCAGGATTGCCAACCTGCCTGTCGTTGATAGCGGCCGGGTTGAGGCTATAAAAGAAGCTCTTAACAATGGTACTTATCAAATAAACCCGGACAGAGTCGCTGAAAAGCTGATGAACTTCGAAGCAGAACTTAGCGCCAGTCTCTAGTAAAGGAATTATTGGCCATGGATATTTCACAGAATGATTACCAGGATCTCCTGCAGGATGGAATTTTATCAGCCAAGGTGTTACTAAAAACACTTGAAGAAGAATACCATGCCCTGGAAAATGACGACCTTGACGCGTTCATAAAAATTCTGGAGCATAAGTATCAAACACTTTCAGAACTGCAAAATATTGATGCGCCACTTGTTGAATTAAAAACCAACCGGCAAGCAGAACCTGGAAAGGATACTGTCCTATGGAATGAATTTAGCAGCCTAATGGAACAATGCCGACAGAAAAATGCCATCAATGGCCGCATCATTCATATGCGACAGAACCAAACCAACGCAGCACTTGCCATTCTGCGCGGACAAAGTCATGTCGAAGAGATGAACTATGGCCCACGCGGGAAATCTACAGCTGCACCAACATCGACGCATATAGCCAGCGCCTGATCAAGTCTTACCTGATAGTAAAATGCTACTTTGATTCTTAACCTCAAGTAGCACTTGAGGTCCCACATTCTCTACTATAACGCCCTATCCCGAAAAACTTATATTCTTCCTGTTTTTTAAAGTTCCTCCTCATTTGAGACGTTAAATACTGTATCTGACTATCCCTGAAATACCCGCGGGGAGTGACCAGTGATGATGAAGCTAACTGAAAAATACGGTGCAGAGACAGGAGAAACGGTATGGCAAGCATTCTCGCGGTTGATGATTCTGAATCCATGCGGCAGATGGTCTCTTTTGCATTGAAGAATGCCGGACATACCGTCGTTGAAGCGGTTGATGGCCAAGACGCCTTGTCACAGGCCAAAACAAACAAGGTCAACCTTATCATTACCGATGCTAATATGCCTAAAATGGACGGCATCTCACTGATACGTGAGTTGAGAAATCTTCCTGACTATAAATACACTCCAATATTAATGCTGACCACGGAGTCCACTGCTGAAAAAAAACGACAGAGTAAAGAAGCAGGTGCTACAGGATGGCTGGTAAAACCTTTCAATCCCAGTCAGCTGATTTCCTCCATCAATGAAGTCCTAGGCTAGATTAGGGGACCTCCGGTTAAAGAATCCCGGAAACTAGCCGATAGCTTCTCCTGAAGATGCTCAGATAAAGGCAAACCTGACCGAAAGGTAGGGACGCAAAGTCACCGGTCTGATAAACCATCCCTCGGATGGTGTAATGACAGCGGGACTACCAGAGAGATTATTGATCAACAGCTGCACATGGGCAATGGAATGCCGTACGCCCTGCTATAGCTGTAATTCTGGTTTACCCTCCTCATAGAGTCGATCGCCGCCATTATTCCTGGGCATTAAAACTCAGGATTCTGCGAAAAACGAATGAGGAGGACGATAATCATGATCTCACACCAGGCCCACATCAAGTCATCTCTTGACACAAATCATCCACGCCATAGATTGCCCTCTATAAAATTTGCGATGATGACAATGTCATCGCTCCTATGCAGTATTGCTCTGGCAGATCAGCCTGCTGTCGTTTTTGATGGCTGGACCGTAAACAATGGTGTGATTGATACCTCATTATCATGTAATGGTTCAGTAAGCTGCACCACACTGGTAGATGATGATGGGTTCCTCCAACAACAGGTTAACACCGCCCATGGCTCCTTCACCCGCACTATTGTGACCGAAGCAGGTGCTACGGGTAATGCGAACACACTAACATTTGCGGATGAAAATTTTATCCCTATGGACAACCCGACGGGTATAGATATCAATTTCAAGCAGAATATACGTGAACTGGACAATTCTTTTGATAGCATTACGGAATTTAACCGTAATTCATTTGTTGATACGCAGGGTAACTTTATCAATATCGCAGAAATGAATATTTCACAATCAATTAATGATGCTAGTGGCTTAAACAGCGATTTCGTTTTATATCAAAACACGACCGATATTAACGAAGGCAGCGAAATATATTTCGGCAAACGAATAGACATCGATCAGCGGCTGCCATTAGGTGACATCAATGATCCATTCAGTGCAGAAGAGAATTTTGCTTTTCGTGAGAGAGGTGGTTGGGCAGGTAGCTTTGATGAAGCGACGCAAAACCTGCAGCTAAACCCAGTGACGACACAAGGTCAAATGACACTTGATTCAACCATAACCTGGTCAGATGGCGACACGATATCCACTACCTGGATTGCTTACAAGGATAAAGGAGTAGATGGTAGTGGCTTTAACTATCAATCAGTAAAGAATCTGGATCAGAATGTCGGCGCGGAACTCATCGCACTGAGTCTACCAAGCTCAGACATCATCGATCCATTTGATTGGGACACCAATAATTTCGGCACAGCCCCTTCACTACCGTAATATTCATCCTACCAAGGCTGTTAATTCACCAGGGCGATCTTATTTAAGGTCGTCCTGGTAACACCCAGCAAGGCCCCTCCTCTTTCATTTATTAATAAACCCACTGCCGCCCCGTAAACTCCCTGTCGCGCGGTTTTAAATTAATTATAGTGCTACAATTCATTTTATGACAGCACATGATACTCAATCATTTTTTACACCTGATGAGTTTTTTTGCCAGGAAAGCCGGTTATTGTCGAAGACTTACAACCTTGCCCATGTGCTGCTTAAACGAAGCCAATCAGATTATATATTTGTTCCTATACGTCCATTGCAATATCTTGCTATTCTTGAAAAGAATGCCTTCTGGTTTGTCGATAGTTTAGATTATGCGGTTCGTGGCGATGAGGGCGGTCGGTTGATCAGAATTTCATGGCACCCGTTATTAAATGCAAATCAACGTGAGGGCTTAAACCAGAACATGGATTTCAGGATTATTTTTTATGGTAAAGATATGTGTGAAGTTCAAAATAGATTGAACAGTGAACTTTACCAGTCGATGCGACTAATTGACCAACGTCATTGCGACTCACTGAACACAGACTGTAAAATCAGTCTCCTACCGTTAAATTCCTCACCTGAACATAATTGAAAGTAACGGCTTTTGGTGCGGTTTTATGTGTAAGCCATACGGACCAGATTAAAAGTCCTTCAGCATACCCCTTATATTAACCAGAGATATAATTTCTCCTGATGCAATTTCAGTAAAGAGGCCCATTATGCCGTCAGGCTAGCAAACAAAACGGGCAACTGTTCTGGTAATTTATCGACATGATCGATAATGGTATAGTTATTCGCGCCAAATATTCTTTTTACATAATCATCAGCATTTGGATCAAGTGTCAGACAATAGGTTATAACACCCGTACTATAGAGTTCTTCAACTGCCTTTTTAGTATCGTGTCGAAGATGCTGTGGATCACGCTCGTCAATATCTGCTGGCTCACCGTCAGTAACTAATAAAACTAATTTACGCTTCTCCTGCTGCTTTAGCAGGTGATAGCCCGCATGACGCAGGGCACCACCCATGCGGGTTGACAAACCACCTTTCATACCGGCTAACCGTGATTTTGCTTCGTCATCAAAGTGCTGATTAAAATCTTTAAAACGGTAATACTGCACATCATGACGACCATCGGAAGCGAAACCGTGAATAGCAAACGGATCTCCAATGCCTTCAATTGCGGTCGCCACCAGGGTCGCTGCTTCACGAGTGAGCTGTAATACCGTTTTTTCTGAACCATTCATCGGCTCATTGGTTGATTCAGACAGGTCCAGTAATAATACGACCGACAGATCCCGCGTTTTTAATACATTGCGCATGGTAATGCGGGTGTTCGGCTGCTCGCCCATACGAACCGCAATCATGGCATCGATGGCAGCGTTGATATCCACTTCGTCACCATCTTCCATATTGCGCACACGCTGCACTCCCTCCGGAGTGAGCAAGTCGATGATCTGTTTTATGCGATGCGCAACTGGTTTGTATGCATCAATGATAGCCTGAATATCCTCGACATGGCCACGTGGCTGGCGTCGTTCATAAATGGTTGCCCAATCCGGCCGATGGAGTTGAATCCGGTAATCCCATTCCTGATAATGATAAGGATCAGAAACCGGCTCTTTCCCCCACATGTCATTGAAGCTTTTCTGTTCATCGGTCAGATCATCTTCATAAGGGCGCATATTGGTCGAACAGGTCCAGATTTCCTGCGCGTCATCACCGGCCAGTTCACAATCGACCTCGTTTGCCATTTCAATGACGCTGACCTGACGTCGTACCTGCCGCTGGCTTGTTGGCACATATTCGTTCCCGACTTCCCAGGTAAATTCTTCAAACTCCCAGACATAGCGGTTATCGTCACGGTAAGGGATATCGATACGCTCCAGAATACGCAGACTTGGCACTTCTTTTCGCGATGAGAAACAATTAAAAATATCCAGACCAAGATGCCAGCAGAAATTATTGTTGTTCTGATTTTCAAGAATGCCATCATGGAATCTTTGTGCGATTGCATTCAGCTCTTTATCATCCGACGTTACAGTTGCATCCAGCAGCATGATCGCAAATAATTCCAGTAATGGCATGGTCGGGTGTTCAGATTTTTCTTCGCTAACCACATCCATCAGTGAACGCCAGAGTTTCTTTAAGCCTGGAAATTCATTGATGGCTTTGTATTCGATACGGGCATCTTCCACCAGACCAATGAAAAACATCTGCGCCGGACTAAGACCCTCGGCTGATATCGGTGCCGTGGAATACATCATGTGTGCGGCCATGTGTGCAGCCGTTGCGCGGTAGATCTCTAAGCCCGGAACATCACTGCTGTCGTCCAGAGCATCGGGCAGATGCAATATCCGGTGTTCGATAAAAGGACGGAAATCCGCGAAGTCAGCGCCGGTAGGACGCAAGAAAAAATCTCGCCCCCATAAGGCGCGCAGGTAAAAATTTAATTTTCGTTGAGTTTTTATGAATAATACGCCGCGGCGTTCTTTTTGTAATACCGCACGGCTGTCCGCAGATTCAAGATTAAAATAAGCTGTAAGATTATTAAAATCCCTGCGATAGGCCTGCGCACCAAAATTCGCCCAGCGACGTAAACCACTCAGTGTTAATTTAGATAACAACTCATCAATATGATTGAGCATTGGTCGAACACCGCGTGAAGCAGTTGATGCAAGCTGGTGTATTAATGTTAGATAGCCACGAAATAGTTCAGCATCGCCAAGATTACGTGCCGCTGTTGGCATACTACTAAACAATAGTGCAACCACCTCACCGGAGGTCATAGAAGAAAGTTTCATGGCCGCGGCAAGGCAATCACTGATGACATCTTCACCACACTCTTTTGCAATCAGCGGCATCTCCTGAAGATAAGAAATCACCACATTGGAACCACGACCTAAATTGCATAAACTTATGGCGCCGCTCATATATTCTTGCAGACCAGCAGGTGACATAACACGCGATGCTTCCTGAAAGGTACTTTCCAGGACATCGCGAATCTCTGGTGCAGCCTCAGCTAGAATACCCTCGTAATCTTCGAGATTTATCGACATATAATGTTTCTATCATGGCCAGAACAACAAGAGGTAGAGGTAGAAGTATTAATAATTCGAATACTTCAGCTCGCGATATTACTGCCACTATATTCCTGATATGTTCTATCCAAAAAATGTTTCAATAGAGGCATTCAGTGTATCGCGCATGTCGGGATCATCAGTTAAAGGTGTCACCATCGTCATACTGCAAGCTTCCAGGGGTGACACACCCTTAGCGATCAGCTGACCAGAATAAACCAGTAAGCGCGTCGAAATACCTTCATCCAGACCATGACCCTTCAGGTTGCGTGCACGCTGTGCGATATGCACCAGTTTTTCTGCGGTTTCAGCATCGACTCCAGACTCCCTGGAGACGATATTTATTTCAATCTTTTCCTCAGGATAATCAAAATACAGGCCGCCGAAACGCTGCTTCGTCGACTGTTTTAAATCTTTCATTAAACTCTGATAGCCTGGGTTGTACGAAATAACCAATTGAAAATCAGGGTGGGCCTGAACTAACTCGCCTTTTTTATCTAATGGCAGGCTACGGCGGTGGTCGGTAAGCGGGTGAATAACAACTGTCGTGTCCTGACGCGCTTCAACGATTTCATCAAGGTAACAAATAGCGCCAATACGCGCCGCAGTTGTTAGCGGGCCATCCTGCCACTTGGTTCCGTCTTTATCAAGCAAGAAGCGACCGACCAGATCCGAGGCGGTCATATCTTCGTTACAGGCAACCGTAATCAACGGCTTACCCAGCTTCCATGCCATGTATTCAATAAAACGAGATTTTCCGCAACCAGTAGGGCCCTTGATCATCATAGGCATACGAACTTCATACGCAGATTCGTATAAGGCTAACTCCTGTCCCACCGGTTCGTAGTATGGTTCATCTTTGATTAGATATTGTTCGGTATCTACGACATTTTCAATAATGGACATAGTCATTCTCTCTTGTTTTCTAAATCTTTTTACTTAACTAAAGATAAAATGTTTCAACATCATTTTTGAAGCTATAAAAATAAAATTTATTATTGGGCTGGTTATTCCTCATCCTCAGTTTCTACTTCACCACACCAACCAGCAGCATACGCTGCTTCGATCGCTTTTCCATGTATCCTCTGGTGTTTCTCAAACAGCTCTGCGGGTAAATTACTCGCCAGGCAACCATATTTATCCCACTCATTATTGACCTTATCCAATAAAGCATCGACACGCGAAAAGTTCCAGCCTTCACAAGTCTCCGACTCATCAATCAAACTGAAGACCCATGCATCACGAATGATTTTCCCAATTGTGGTCATGCCACCGTTGACTTCGTTTTGAACACCAATATATTTATCAGGACGTGCCATAGAAAACCTTATAACCAGTATATGCTGTCTTAGTTATGGATAAAAAAGCCTCTGTCCGAAATATACCCGACAGAGGCTTTTCATGTAATCTCACATTCTGCCTTATTGTTTTAAACAGAAATTCCGCGGTGTACAACCATTGCTGTACCAGCAGACTGTGAAAAATTGTCAAAACCTAACAAACGAACATGGTTGTCCGGGTGCGCTTTATGGCAGGCTTCTATTTCGGCGATAATAACATCGACATTTGTTTCACCAAACAACGGCAGCTTCCACATATACCAGTAATTGCTCATGGCGTGCTCTGGCTCGGTATGTTCGATACCTGGGTTCCAGCCTTTATCAACAATATACTGAATCTGGGCACGCGTTGATTCTTTGCTCAAAGGAGGCAAGTAAGAAAAAGTTTCATATTTACGGCTTGTAGCAGCGTCGCTTAAGCTCGAGCTGTAATCTTGTACATCACTCATGTGATTTACTCCAAATTATTAGTTTTAAATTAATCCTGATTCCCTCCTTCTCCCAGAGGGAGAAGGAGGGGTAGGCGTTTATTTATGTGCTACGTCGATTTTGTCAACAGTATCAAATTCAAATTTGATCTCTTTCCAGGTTTCCATGGCGATCTTAAGTTCTGGGCTGTGTGCTGCAGCCTTAGTAAGAATGTCCTTACCTTCTTTCTCAAGCTCAACACCCATGTTACGTGCTTCAACACAGGCTTCAACCGCAACACGGTTAGCAGCAGCACCTGCAGCGTTACCCCAGGGGTGACCTAATGTACCACCGCCGAACTGAAGACAGGAGTCATCACCGAAGATGCTAACCAGTGCTGGCATGTGCCATACGTGAATTCCACCGGAGGCTACCGGGATTACGCCAGGCATAGAACCCCAGTCCTGATCAAAGAAGATACCACGTGTACGATCTTCTTTAATGAAGGAATCGCGCATAATGTCAATCCAGCCCAGAGTTGCATCGCGGTCTCCTTCCAGCTTACCAACGACCGTACCTGAGTGAAGGTGATCACCACCAGACAAACGAAGTACTTTAGTTAGTACGCGGAAGTGAATGCCGTGGTGCGGGTTGCGGTCAAGAACCGCGTGCATAGCGCGGTGAATGTGTAACAACATACCATTATTTTGACACCACTGTGCCAGGCCTGTGTTTGCAGTCAGACCACCTGTTAGGTAATCGTGCATGATGATTGGCGCACCAAGTTCTTTTGCGTATTCAGCACGTTTCATCATTTCATCAAAAGTAGGTGCTGTTACGTTTAAGTAGTGACCTTTTCGCTCACCAGTTTCGGCTTCTGCTTTATGAATCGCTTCCATTACGAAGTCAAAACGAGCTCTCCAACGCATGAATGGTTGTGAGTTTACATTTTCATCATCTTTAGTGAAATCAAGACCACCGCGTAACCCTTCGTAACAGGCACGGCCATAGTTTTTAGCAGACAGGCCCAATTTAGGTTTTATGGTACAACCCAGGAAAGGACGACCGTATTTATTCAGGATGTCACGCTCCATTTGGATACCCTGAGGTGGACCATTACAGGTCATGACATAAGCGATTGGGAAGCGGATGTCTTCCAAACGAAGTGCGCGCAGTGCTTTAAAGCCGAATACGTTACCGACCAAAGAGGTCAGCACGTTAACCACTGAGCCTTCTTCGAACAAATCGATTGGGTATGCAATGAAAGCATAGAAACAGGTGTCATCACCAGGTACATCTTCAATGGCGTAACAACGGCCTTTGTAATAATCTAGATCAGTCAGCAGATCGGTCCACACGGTGGTCCAGGTACCGGTTGAAGACTCAGCGGCAACAGCAGCTGCAAGCTCTTCACGAGGAACACCGTCCTGCGGTGTGATTTTAAAGCAGGCCAGGATATCGGTATCTTTTACCGTGTAATCAGGCTCCCAATATGTTTCGCGGTATGCTTTTACACCCGCACTATAGGTCTTTGCCATGTTGCATTCCTCATAGTTGCTTATCGATAAACTTTGAAAAAATAGCTTTATAATATATTTTCAAAGACAATATATGTTCCTGGGGTAGCAAGCTCTTAATGCTGCTAATCAGGCGTGAGTGAAATATAGCCCCAATCAACTATTAATAATAATTACTTTTTGCTATCATTTTCATTTACTTTTGTTTATCGGTCTTTCTATGCATCTGACATTACAACAATTACGACTCTTCGAATCCGTCTCACGTCTTGGCAGTTACACGCGCGCGGCTAATGAACTTTTTATTACACAACCTGCTGTTTCTATTCAGATTAAACGTTTGGAAGAACAAGCTGGATTACCCTTATTTGAACAGGTCGGAAAAAAAACCTTCCCTACTACAGCCGGTAAAACGATGTATGCAGCCAGTCTGGATATTTTAAATAGAGTAGACGAGTTAAAAACTGCTATTGAAGAACTAAAAGGGACGGTAAAAGGCCCATTGCAAATGTCGGTGGTAACCACCGCTAAATATTTTTTACCAAAGTTACTAGGTGTTTTTTTACAACAGTACCCTGAAGTAGAACCAAAACTAAAGTTTACTAACCGTGCGCGTGTCATTGAGCGCCTAATGAATAATGACGATGATTTTGTGATAATGGGACAAATACCTGTAGATGGAAATTTTGAGGCATATCCTTTCCTCAATAATATCCTTGGAATCGTTGCTCATAACGACCACCCTTTGGCTAATAAGAAAAATATCACCATAAAGGAGATAGCTAAGCAACGATTTTTAATACGGGAAATAGGTTCTGGCACACGGTATGTCTTCGATCAATTGCTGAAAGAGCACGGAGTTGAAATTGAACCTTATATGGAACTCGGTAGTAGCGAGGCACTTAAACAGGCCGTTATGGCTGGCCTGGGAATAGCCGTATTATCATTACACAGCGTGCAGCTAGAACGTGATGTAAACAAATTAACAGTACTCAATGTTGAAGGGTTCCCACTTAAGCGACGTTGGTATGCGGTACATTTAAAAGGCAAAAAGCTCTCTTTAGTCGCACAAACATTTTTAGAATATATCCTTGATGAAAGCCACCAGATCATTATAGGTAATTCAAATTATTAGTGTGCTGACAGCTAAAAGGCTTTGACTTTGCAGAAGAGTAAGAACGAAACAAAATACGAAAAACTAATTAAAAATATTCAATAAATCATGCTCATTAATTGGCGGAGAGGCAGGGATTCGAACCCTGGGAGGGTTACCCCTCAACGGTTTTCAAGACCGCCGCTTTCGACCACTCAGCCACCTCTCCGAATAGGCGTTTTTCACTTGAATTGAAAAAGCGCTGTCATTCTACATGATATTACAACTGACGGAAGCATTTCCGTAATTTTAAAGGGGTTTTTGTTGAAAATTATTACCTTTTAGTATCATGATCGACCTTGTATTTTTACCCGATAGTCACTATATTTCTTATATCTGTCACAGTAAGAGGATATTGAAAACGATGAATCCATTAAATGCCGGCATCAGCAGAGCCCCCAGTTCTGTTCTTGCCACCAACAAGGTCATACGCAACACCTATACGCTGTTATCGATGACGCTGATCTTCAGCGCGATTACGGCAGGCGCTTCGGTTGTTTTCAACCTGCCCTACCCAGGTTTTCTGCTGACTATTGTCGGGTATTTCGGATTACTGTTCCTGACCCACAAGCTGCAAAATAGTGTTTGGGGACTGGCGGCCGTTTTTGCGCTGACTGGTTTCATGGGGCTGACACTGGGACCAATCATCAGCATGTATCTCAACCTGCCAAATGGGAGCCAGGTCGTCATGACGGCCCTGGGAGGTACTGGCGCGATTTTTATTGGGCTCTCCGGCTATGCACTGACCACCCGCAAGGACTTCAGTTTTATGGGCGGATTCCTGATGGTTGGAATACTGGTCGCATTCCTCGGATCTATAGCCGCAATTTTCCTCAACATACCGGCACTGAGCCTAGCCATATCGGGCATGTTCGTGTTGCTAATGTCGGGACTGATATTGTATCAGACCAGCCAGTTGATACATGGTGGCGAGACCAATTACATCATGGCGACTGTCACCCTGTATGTCAGCATCTATAATCTGTTCCTGAGCCTACTGCATCTGATAGGTGCGTTCAGCGGCGACGACTAGATTTCTGTCATCAAACCAGCTTAAAAGCCCCGGCCTGCTCCGGGGCTTTTTTTTACTGCTGATATCGTCGACAATGCAGGCATGAATTCGCATCCCTTCGCTCAATACGTACGTACCCTGGGACGGGGCAAGAAAGGCGCTCGTTCGCTGACGATGGATGAAGCCTGCGAGGCGATGGGTATGATCCTGGCAGATCAGGTGGAACCAGCCCAACTGGGGGCCTTCCTCATGCTAATACGCATTCGCGAAGAAAGCCCTGAGGAACTGGCCGGTTTTGTAAAGGCCGCCCGAAACTCACTGTTACTTCCCCCTGCCCTGCCTCGTGTCGAGGTGGACTGGTCCAGCTATGCCGGTAAGCGGCGCCAACTACCCTGGTTTATCCTGTCCGCCCTGCTACTGGCTGAAAATGGTATCACTGTCCTGATGCACAGCACCCATGGCTTCAAGGATAAACGAATCTACACACCCGATGTCATTCAATCGCTCGGACTCCCTGTTTGTGACGATTTTCAGCAGGCAGGCGATGAAATCCAACAACACAATTTTGCTTTCATAAGCCTGGAGAACATCTGCCCGACACTCAAAAACATCCTGAACCTGCGCCATCTTTTCGGGCTGCGCTCTCCTATCAATACCTTGTTACGCATGCTAAACCCAATGCAGGCGCCCTTTTTAATGCAGGGCATCTTTCACCCTGGCTACGGTTCAATTCACCAACATGCAGCCTTGCTGCTCAAACAGCCTCACATGGCGGTATTCAAGGGTGAAGGCGGTGAAACCGAGCGTAACCCTGATATGCCCTGTCAGGTCTTGTCTGTACACAGCGAAACTGCCAACGAACAAACCTGGCCCGCCATGTTCAACGGCCCGCGCCACTTGAAGGATCAGACCATGGACATTTCCCGTCTTGCAGGCCTATGGCAGGAGGAATTTGAGGACGAATATGCTACAGCAGCGGTAACGGGTACTGCGGCAATCGCCCTGCATCTCACGGGTAAGGCCGATACCATTGACGCTGCCGAACAGCTAGCAAAGGATATGTGGCAGACCCGAAACCGTCATAGGTTCAATGCCAAGAAGTGAGTGTAACCACTAGCTACTGAATCTCGGACCCTTCATGCATGATGCAATCTAAGCAATAAATTACCCCGCTGCAAGCAGACGAGGGTTTTGGCTGTAGGAGCGGCTTTAGCCGCGAAGCTTTTCAGGCATAGCCATCGCGGCTAAAGCCGCTCCTACCATTTTTTGCTACAGGCAGCTGGGTACTCGACCCAGAAAAATTAAACAGGAATTCCGCAAAACCTGCTATCCTGATTATGAATTCTCTACCATCTCTGGCAGAATTCTGGTCAATATAATAAAAACAGGATCACAATGTGCCTGATGTAAGCAAGACCGCCTGCTGGGCCTTACTATTGATTGCCGCTTCTTTTAACGCTAACGCCGTATCCCGATATTCGACCAGCCTGACACCCTTTATGCAGATGATTATCGCGGCATCAAGTGGTCGAGTAAAAGAGATCAAGCAATTGCTTGATAATGGTGTTGATATTGACAGGCAGGATATCGTGGGCAGTACCCCTCTGATTTTCTCTGCGCGGTACGCCCGCACAGCCGCAGTAAGTTATTTGGTTTCCCGAGGTGCCAATGTCAACAAACATACGCGTAAAGGGATCACCGCATTGCGCGCGGCTATCAGAAAAAGTGATCTGTCCGCCGCGATGATCTTACTTGATGCTGGTGCAGATCCGGAAATTACTGGCATCAGCGGTGAAACGGCATTATTTGATGCTGTACGCTATAGCGATGTTGAAGGCGTGCGCCTGTTACTGGAGAGGGGTGCTAATGCTAATTTGGAAAATCGGAATGGCGTCACACCGCTATGCCTGGCCCAGCAAAATAACCAGGTCACCAACAGCCAACTACTGCTGCAACATGGCGCAAGCTGCAATCCGTTGATGTAGCACCCTGCGGACTCACGTCTCACGAATCCTGACCTGGCTTATACCATGCGAGGGTTTCGTGAAGGCGCACAACTTCACCGACGATCACCAAGGTGGGCGCATGGACTTCCTCTCGCTGTATATGCTCTGGCAGACTGCCCAGGGTCGCTGTGAAGACGCGTTGCCGCGGGGTGGTACCCTGCTCCACCAGCGCCACCGGTGTATCCTTGTTCAAACCATGTGAAATCAATTTTTGACATAATAGTTCCAGGCCAGCCAGCCCCATATAGATGACAATGGTCTGTTGTGGCTGGATGATCTTGTCCCAATTGAGATTGATGGCGCCATCTTTGAGATGTCCGGTAACGAATACCACGGATTGGGCGTAATCGCGATGAGTCAAGGGGATGCCGGCATAGGCTGCGCAACCACTTGCGGCGGTAATGCCAGGAATCACCTGAAACAGGATCCCTTCTTTGGACAGGGTCTCAATCTCTTCACCGCCGCGCCCAAATATAAAGGGGTCTCCCCCCTTGAGGCGTACAACTTTTTTTCCCTGCCGGGCATAATCCACAAGCAACTGGTTGATTTCATCCTGTCTGACAGTGTGATAGTCGCGTTTTTTCCCCACATAGATTCGCTCGGCATCACGCCTGACCATATCGAGTATCTGCGGTGCAACCAAGCGGTCATAGAACACCACATCGGCATGCTGCATGAGGCGCAGAGCGCGAAAAGTTAATAGATCGGGATCGCCGGGGCCTGCACCAATAAGATAGACCTCACCCCGTGCCTCTCCATCCAAACCCTGCTCCAGTTGCCGCTGGATCAATCCAGCTGCTTCCTGTTCGCGGCCGGCAAAAACCATCTCGGTCACCGGTCCCTGGAGAATCTTTTCCCAGAATCTACGACGCTGCCCTGAATTTGAAAAGCGTTGCTTGATCCTGGCGCGAAATTCTCCCATCAATGTGGCCAATCGCCCATAGCTGGCAGGAATTGCAGCCTCTAGATGAGCTCGCAGCATACGCGCCAGCACGGGTGAAGCCCCGCCTGTAGAAACCGCGACAATGACAGGTGAGCGGTCAACAATGGAGGGGAAGATAAAGCTACACAAATCCGGCTGATCAACGACATTGACGGGAATATTTTTTTCCCCTGCCTGTAAAGAAATCCTGCGATTGAGTTCGGAATCGTTCGTTGCAGCCACTACTAACATGACGCTTTCCAGGTTCCCTGCCTCAAACGAGGCTGGCTGCCATTCGATCTCACCTTTCTCATAGAGAGCCCTGAGCTCATTGCCTAATTGCGGGGCGACCACCTCGACCAGCCCAGCGGCACGTAATAGTAATGCGACCTTGCGCGCCGCGACATCTCCACCGCCCACCACCAGACAACGGCGTTTACGGATATTGAGAAATGCAGGTAGATACTCCAATGATTCAACCTTTATTCGATAACTGTCATTCCATCCATATAGGACTGTAAAACCGGGGGGACATGAATCCGCCCATTGCCATCCTGATAATTTTCCATGATAGCCACCAGTGTCCTCCCCACAGCCAACGCAGAACCGTTCAGGGTATGCAGCAGTTGTGGCTTACCGGTGTCAGGATTACGCCAGCGTGCCTGCAGGCGTCGCGCCTGGAAATCCTCGCAATTACTGCACGATGATATCTCACGATATTTTTGCTGTCCTGGCAACCATACCTCCAGATCATAGGTCTTTGCCGCAGAAAACCCGATGTCACCCGTGCATAATGCGACAACCCGGTATGGCAAACCCAATCGTTTCAGCACTGTTTCGGCATGGCGCGTCATTTCTTCCAGAATCTCATAGGATTGCTCTGGATGAGCGGCCTGTACCAGCTCAACTTTTTCGAACTGATGCTGTCGAATCATGCCGCGAGTATCCTTGCCATATGAACCCGCCTCGCTACGAAAACAGGGTGCATGACAGACAAATTTGAGCGGTAAGTCTCCTTCATCCAGAATCTCATCACGCAGCAGATTGGTGACGGGCACCTCCGCTGTAGGTATAAGATAAAACTCATCACAACGTCCATCACGTTGCAGTGCGAACAGGTCTTCAGAAAATTTGGGTAGTTGCCCGGTTCCCTGGAGGCTCTCAGCATTGACAATATAGGGGACATAGACTTCGAGATAACCATGCTCCCTGACGTGCAGATCCAGCATGAACTGAATCAGGGCGCGATGCATACGTGCCAGAGCACCCTGTATCGTCATGAAACGGGAACCAGTCAATTTCGCTGCAGCTTCAAAATCAAGCAGCTTCAATCCCTCGCCCAGATCGACATGGTCCTTAGGCTCAAACTCGAAAACCGGTTTATCACCAAATACCCTGATTTCCACATTATCATTTTCATCACGGCCATCGGGTACACTTTCATGTGGAATATTCGGGATTTCCAACATCGTATCCTGCAAGGCCTGCTGGATTTCCTCCAAACGCGTCTCGGTTACCTTGAGCTTATCCCCTAGCTCACTGACAGCCCCTTTCAACGGTGTGATGTCCTCACCCGCCGCCTTAGCCTGACCTATGGCCTTGGAGCGGACATTGCGGTCTTGTTGCAACTGCTGGGTCTGAACCTGGACCTCCTTACGTTTCAGCTCCAGCGCCTGGAAATGTTTTTTATCCAGCCGATAGCCCCTTCGCTCAAGCTGCCGGACTGTTTCCTCTAACTCATTTCGTAATCGATGTGGATCTATCATTTTGATAAATTTATTTTTGCTCGTTTGCCAAGGAAATGAGGAATTTTAAAATTCGCCTCTACCCCATTTTTGAAACTGTAATAGTAGGGCCTGCCGATTATCCTGGCAACTATTATCCTGGAAGCCGGAAACCTGACATGCCGCTGTACACCAGCCATTCAATCGAGGATTTGGGAGCAAAAAAAAACCGAACTGCCAGAGGAGGATCGAGCAGTTCGGGTTTGGGCAATCAGGCAACGATCCATAGAGGAGGAGGAGGAGGAGGAGGAGGAGGAGTCGTTGCCCTCTGATTCCCAGTGTCATTATTATCATCAAAAGGCAGCTATAAAACTGTGAACCCCATCACAAAACAGGCGGCGACCCTCTAATGGGATCAAACGCAAGGTGCCTTCGGCTTATCAGATAGCAGTATAGACAAACTGCTAAATATTATTAGCCAGTTCTCTAGCCTTGCCTGTATAGTCAGCCGGTTTCATAGCCAGCAGACGTTGCTTGGCAGATTCTGGTATTTCAAGCTGTTCTATAAACCTGCGCATCAACCCTTCGTCAACCACCTGACCCCGGGTTAATTCCTTGAGTTTTTCATACGGATTCTCGATTCCATAGCGTCTCATAACTGTCTGCACGGGCTCTGCCAGCAGTTCCCATGCACTATCCAGATCAGTATTAATTCGCGTCTCATTACATTCTAATTTGGTGATGCCCTTGATGCAGGAGCGGTAGGCAATCACGGCATGTGCTATACCAACACCCAGGTTACGCAATACAGTAGAGTCAGTCAGATCCCGTTGCCAACGCGATACTGGCAACTTCGTACTAAAATGGGAAAACAGGGCATTAGCAAGCCCAAGATTACCTTCTGCATTCTCAAAATCGATGGGATTAACCTTGTGAGGCATAGTTGATGAGCCAACTTCATTGGCTATTGTTTTCTGGGAAAAATACCCCAAAGAGATATAGCCCCAGATATCACGACAGAAATCCAGCAGCACGTTATTGTAGCGTGCCAGGTTATCAAAGAACTCAGACAAGTAATCATGCGGCTCGATCTGCGTAGTATAGGGGTTCCACTCTACGCCCAATCGAGTTACAAAGTTTCTGGAAAATTCTTCCCAGTCTATATCCGGATACGCAGCCATATGAGCGTTATAATTCCCGGTAGCCCCGTTGATTTTTCCCAGAATCGGCGTTTGTACCAACTGTTCACGCTGGCGTCTGAGGCGCATCACAACATTGGCCATTTCTTTCCCCAGCGTGGTGGGAGTCGCCGGCTGGCCGTGGGTGCGAGCCATCATGGCTTGCGACGCATAGCGATGCGTAAGCTGTCCTATAGCATCAATCAGCTCATCAAGTTGCGGCAATATCACCAGACTCCGCGCTTCACGCAACATCAGGGCATAGGCAAGATTATTGATATCCTCCGAGGTACAGGCGAAGTGTATAAATTCAGTGACCGCCTCCAACTCAGCGTTGCCGGCAATTTTCTCCTTGAGAAAGTATTCCACAGCTTTCACATCGTGATTGGTTGTGGATTCAATATTCTTGACCCGTTGGGCATCACTAACAGAGAAATTATCAATAATATGCTGCAGGATATTCCGCACATGGCGACTTAAAGGGGGGACCTCCGGAATCTCTGCATGTTCCGCTAGTGCCTCAAGCCAACGAATTTCGACAATGATACGATAACGTATCAGCCCAAACTCGCTGCAGATAGGCCGCAACTCATCAACCTTGTCGCAGTATCGTCCATCAATTGGAGAGATGGCGGTTAGTGACGATAGTTCCATAATATTCCTGTGTCTTTTGGCAATAAAGTTATTATGGCTATTGTTATACAATCAGCATCTGTTTGGCAACCTGATGAATCTTTTTACGCTGGAGAATCAACTGTGGACGGGTCCCACCCGACTGGCGCCATAATACAGCGGCCCGTATAGCCGCCAGCAAAATAGTCCTTACCTTGTTCGCATTCCCCGGATTCGATAAATATCCCTGCTCCCCCTTAACGATAATACGCGGCTTAAGTGTACTAATAGTATTGACATACAAATCAGCCAGGGCGGCAATGACATTATCATGAACATAGTCAAAATGTTCTACCTTATACCTGACTTTCTCTATCCCTTCCGAAAGGCTTTTTAACATTCCGCCACGTTTAGCAAGTTTCTTTTCAAGGTGCATGATGGAAATGACATACTTGGTAATCTCGAAATAGTCTTTTTTTTCTCCGACCCCAAACTGGTCGCACACTATTCGTAAACCTGTGGCCAGGCGATATCTGCCACCAAACACGGCCTCTGTACTATCCGGATCAACCTCAAGGATGCTTTTAATGCAGGTCTCCAGGTCACTCTCCCCAACTTGCCCCTGGTGCGCCATTTGTTTTACCAGGTGGGCAGCCTGAAAAATCCCGGCAAGCGCCAAAGTGCTGTCATTAATAGAGTGAGTCATGACTATAATATTTTTTCTCTTGCCAGGAGTCCGCTGCTATCAGTCAATAGAAACCTCCAGCATTTGTTTCTCGTTATTTTTCGCACAGTCTATAATACCACCACCCAGACAGACTTCATCCTGATAGAACACAATGGACTGTCCCGGCGCAATCGCGCGCTGCATTTCTCGAAAGGTAACCAGATATTTCCCATCTCCTACAGGTTCAACAGTACAATTCTGGTCAGGTTGACGATAGCGAATCTTGGCGCTGACTTCCAGAGGGAACAGTGGTTCCTGACCGGAAATCCAGTGAATATCCAGCGCCATCAGTCCACGGTTATACAGCAACGGGTGGTGATTTCCCTGCACCACAGTGAGTATGTTCTGCGAGACATCCTTGGCTACCACATACCACGGTTCACCATCATCCTCCTGTCGGCCTCCGATACCCAGCCCCTTTCTTTGCCCGATTGTATGAAACATTAATCCCTCATGGACCCCGATAACCTCACCTTGCGGGGTCTTTATATCACCTTTCCTGGCAGGCAGATAGTGCTCAAGAAAAGCCTTGAACTTACGCTCCCCGATGAAACATATTCCAGTGCTATCTTTTTTTTCATGATTAGGGAATCCTGCCTCCAACGCTATTTTTCTGACTTCGACCTTTTCGTATTCTCCCAGTGGAAAGCATGCTCTCGCCAATTGTGACTGTCCAAGGGTATAGAGAAAGTAGCTTTGGTCCTTGTTTGCATCACACCCCTTGAGCAGCTGGAACACACCTTGATGCCGGCGTATTCTGGCATAGTGTCCAGTGGCAATTGACTCGGCGCCCTGTGCAAGGGCATAGTCCAGAAATGCTCTGAATTTAATTTCCTTATTGCATAATATATCCGGGTTCGGTGTACGACCACTGCGATATTCATCCAGAAAATACGTGAAAACTTTATCCCAATATTCACTGGCAAAACTCACCGCATCCAGAGATATGCCTATTTTATCACAGACGGCAAGCGCATCATGGGCATCAATTTCCGCCTGACACGGTCCTTCCGGATCCTTTTCATCCCAGTTTTGCATAAACACACCGCTGACATCGTATCCCTGCTGTTTCAACAGCAGGGCTGCCACGGACGAGTCAACGCCGCCGGACATACCAACAATGATACGATCTCTGGAAACACCTTTGGAAGACATGACGCTCTGCCGGAAATAAACGGGAGGATATTGTAGCAAATTTCACGGGACTTGATGGCCCCATGTCTGTAAAAACGATTATCTAAATCAGGATATATGGTTGACGAGAGTCAACGGATAACATTTACCCGCTAAATAGTCATCGATACATTGCATGACCATGGGACTGCGTAATTGATCAGAGCATTGTGCAATCTTATCTCTACTTAGCCACATGACCTGCAAGATATCCTTATCCAGCAAGCGCTGGTGTTGCTCAAGACATTCTGCGATAAAGCAAACCCGTAGATATGTTTTTTGGCTATGAGGCGTCACCCACTGGTATATACCGGTTATAGCTGTAGGACGTACAGACCAGGCCGTCTCCTCAAGGGTTTCCCTGATCACCGCCTCCTGCAGACTTTCCCCTTCCTCCAGGTGGCCCGCAGGCTGGTTGATAACAACCCTGCCGTTACAGGACTCCTCAATCATCAGAAAGCGGTCATTGCGCTCAATGATGGCTGCCACGGTCACGTGCGGCTTCCATTCCTCGCCGCCCTCTGCCTGACTGGTTAGTGTATTGGTCATAATATTATCTATCGGCCCTTCTAGTTGAATCTAAACAGCGCATAATGGCGGTCAAGTATTCCCGCAGGTTAGATCATTTGCCCGAGAGCTGCTAAGCTGCTGGCCTTTTATGACGACAATCAGGTGCTACCATGACTTTTAACAAGATCAAGATTCCGGGCAACGGAGAAAAAATCACCACCAACAGCGATCTTTCTCTGAACATACCTGATTGTCCTATTATTCCATTTATCGAAGGCGACGGAATTGGGGTTGATATCACACCTGTTATGCACAACGTGTTGGATAGTGCCGTATCTATTGCCTATGACGAACGCAGATCCATCGCCTGGTGTGAAATCTACGCTGGAGAAAAAGCTACCAAAATCTATGGTGATGATACCTGGCTGCCAGACGAGACACTCGAGGCTATCCGCAACTTTCTGGTATCCATCAAAGGTCCCCTTACGACACCGGTGGGCGGCGGCATTCGTTCTCTGAACGTAGCCCTGCGTCAAGAACTGGATCTCTATATCTGTATGCGTCCTGTACGCTATTTCGAGGGAACCCCAAGCCCGTTGAAGGAACCTGAAAAAACCGACATGGTCATTTTCAGAGAAAATTCCGAGGATATCTATGCCGGAATTGAATGGGAAGCTGGCACAGCAGAGGTCAAAAAATTGATCAATTTCCTACAGCAGGAAATGAAAGTAACCAAGATACGCTTTCCAGAAACATCGGGGATCGGTATCAAGCCGGTCTCACGGGAAGGCACCGAACGGCTGGTAGATAAAGCCATTCAGTATGCGATCGACAATGACCGCGATTCTATCACCCTGGTACACAAGGGTAACATCATGAAATTCACCGAGGGTAGTTTCAAAAACTGGGGCTATGCCTTGTCCAGGGAAAAATATGGCGCCACTGAAATTGACGGCGGACCATGGTGCACCTTTTCGAATCCTAAAACAGGCAGGGAAATCATTATCAAAGATGTAATCGCCGACGCCTTCCTGCAGCAAATCCTGTTACGCCCTGAAGATTACAGTGTTATCGCTACCCTCAACCTTAACGGCGATTATATCTCCGATGCCCTGGCAGCCCAGGTTGGCGGTATTGGTATCGCGCCAGGTGCGAACCTTTCAGATACCATTGGTCTGTTTGAGGCCACTCATGGCACGGCACCCAAATATGCTGGTCAGGATCGCGTAAATCCCAGTTCCTTAGTACTGTCCGGAGAAATGATGCTGCGCCACCTGGGATGGACCGAGGCCGCTGATCTGATTATCAAGGGACTTGCAGGCGCAATTGCCAATAAAACCGTGACCTATGACCTGGAACGTTTAATGACAGATGCGGAGTTAGTCAGCTGCTCAGGATTTGGGCAAGCCATCATCGACAACATGCAGGCCTAGTGTAACAAGACATTAGCGTAGCAAGACGTTGTTAATTATAGATAAAGCGCGCATGAACTCTGCGCCTGGGGCGTGGAGCCCCTGATTACCACATTACACAGCGACTTCACCCCCCCTCCTCAATACTCTGGCTATTCATAAGGATATAGTCAAAATCCAACCGCCACAGACTACTCGCTTGTGCAAAACAGAGCTGAGCTTAGCCTGCACAGGCGATTAAACAGAAAATATTCTGGCAAGTATTTTGCAGAGTCATATTCATCTCAAGTGAAAACATTAATATGACGATATATTTTATGTAAAGACAGCAAAGTGGAAATAATGGCTATTGTTATTTTCATGACAGACCTCATTATATTTAAATGAAAGGGCTGGCGGGTTTTTTTTACAAAATACGATATAATTAAAGTCATGAAAAGTATCAAACGTAGTCTGAATAATGACGACGGATTGGCGCTTCAGGAAGCAAAGCCCAAGGTTAAACGACCGCCAATGTACAAGGTGCTACTCCTGAATGATGACTATACGCCAATGGAATTTGTCGTGCATATTCTGGAAAACATTTTTGGCATGGGACACGAGCAGGCCACGAACATTATGCTGCATGTCCATACCCGGGGTGTAGGTATTTGCGGTGTCTTTACACGTGATATTGCTGAAACAAAGGTTGCGCTGGTAAATCAGTTTGCCCGCAAAAATGAACATCCGCTTTTATGCACAATGGAAAATGCATAATACGGATTAGACAACAAATGTATAGGTGCCTCCAATGCTGAGTAAAGACGTTGAACATACTTTAAACTTAGCTTTTCAAGAAGCGCGTGAAAAGAAACACGAATTTATTACTGTTGAGCATATCCTGCTCGCACTGATTGACAATGCAGCAGCAGCCTCAATTTTACACTCCTGTGGAGCAGACCTTGAAATACTCAAACAGGAACTAGTTACTTTCCTGGATGAAACAACGCCGCTGCTCAATGACGAGGAAAAGGAAACTCAACCCACCCTGGGTTTTCAAAGAGTACTACAGCGCGCTGTATTTCATGTGCAGTCGTCCGGCAAGCAGGAGGTCAGTGCTCCGAACATACTGGTTGCGATTTTCGGAGAACAGGATTCCCAGGCTGTCTACTTTCTAAACGAGCAGAATCTCACCCGCCTTGACATTGTCAACTATATATCACACGGCATTTCAAAATATGCCGGCGAAGATATAGAAGGCATGCCGGTCAATCCCGAACTTGAAAATGAAGCTGGGGAAAATACAACCAGTAGCCCACTGGAAAACTTTGCCACCAACCTGAATATTATGGCAAAAGAAGGCAAAATTGACCCGTTGATTGGCCGCGACGCTGAACTGCAACGTCTGATTCAGATATTATGCCGCAGACGAAAAAATAACCCATTACTTGTTGGTGAAGCAGGCGTAGGAAAAACAGCTATAGCCGAAGGACTTGCGAAAAATATCGTTGATGGAAATGTGCCTGAAATATTATCAGACAGCACTATCTACTGTCTTGATATGGGGGCATTGCTCGCGGGCACAAAATACCGCGGTGATTTTGAAAAACGCCTCAAGGGCATACTTTCCCAATTGCGCCAGGAACCCCACGCCATTCTCTTCATCGACGAGATTCATACCATAATTGGCGCCGGTTCTACCTCCGGTGGTGTAATGGACGCCTCAAACTTGATCAAGCCTATGCTGTCATCAGGAGAACTGAAATGCATTGGCTCCACGACTTACCAGGAATATCGCGGTATCTTTGAAAAAGACCGTGCACTAGCAAGGCGCTTCCAGAAAATCGACGTCACAGAACCCAGCGTTGATGACACGATCCAGATACTGACGGGGTTGAAATCGCGATTTGAGGCGCATCATAAAATCAAATATAGCAAAGACTCCCTACGTTGTGCTGCAGAACTAGCCGATCGTTATATCAATGACCGGCATCTGCCGGATAAAGCAATCGACGTCATTGATGAAGCAGGTGCCTTTCAACGGCTTCAACCTGAGGGGAAAGGCAAGAAAATGATTGGCGTGCGAGATGTCGAAAATATTATTGCAAAGATTGCCCGCATCCCTGCTAACAGCGTCAGTCAATCAGACAAACGAAAATTGCGTTCCCTGGATCGTGACCTGAAAATGGTCGTCTATGGCCAGAATAAAGCCATTGATACGCTAGTCACTGCGATCAAGATGTCTCGCTCTGGTATCGGCAATGTACATAAACCTATTGGTTCATTTTTGTTTGCGGGTCCTACAGGCGTAGGGAAAACCGAAGTAACCAATCAGCTCGCCAAAATAATGGGGATCGATCTAATCCGGTTTGATATGTCTGAATATATGGAGCGGCATACAGTATCTCGACTGATTGGCGCACCACCCGGCTATGTCGGTTACGACCAGGGCGGCCTGCTAACAGAGGCGGTCACAAAAAATCCACATGCAGTTTTACTGCTGGATGAAGTCGAGAAGGCCCATCAGGATGTCTTCAACCTGCTATTGCAGGTCATGGATCATGGAACGCTGACAGATAACAACGGGCGCAAAGCCGACTTTCGCAATGTGATTATAATCATGACAACGAACGCTGGTGCGGAGCAGATGAGCCGCCCTTCCATCGGGTTCTCCAGCCAGGATCACTCCAGCGATGGCATGGAGATCATCAAAAAGGCATTTTCTCCCGAGTTTCGCAACCGCCTTGATGCGATCATTCAATTTGAATCGCTTCCACCGGATATTATTGCCAATGTTGTAGATAAATTCATCATTGAACTGGAAGCCCAGCTGGAAGAGAAACATGTAACGCTCAAAGTTAGAAATCCAGCGCGAGAATGGCTGGCCATGCACGGTTATGACCCGAAAATGGGTGCCCGGCCAATGGCCCGAACAATCCAGGATTACATTAAAAAGCCACTCGCGGAGGAACTGCTATTCGGCAAACTGGCTAAAGGCGGCCACATCACTATTACGGTTAAGAAGGACGCCTTGTCCTTCGATATCAAGAGGCACAAAGAGACAGCCAAAAGCTCCTGAGATTTTTTCCCTAGACAATAATGAGACAGTTTGGCAAGAAGGGAGGTGGTAATCAGCGTGCGCGAAAGACAATGCGCCCTTTGGATAAATCGTAGGGTGTTAATTGCACGGTTACCTTGTCTCCGGTCAGAATACGGATATAGTGTTTGCGCATTTTTCCTGAAATATGTGCAATCACAACATGGCCATTCTCAAGTTCTACCCTGAACATGGTATTCGGCAGGGTTTCGATAACCGTGCCTTCCATTTCAATATGTTCTTCTTTCGCCATTCGTTTTTTTAAACCTGCTGAAATTAAAGTCATGGGAGTATAAGTCATCTCGAAAAATTTATACAACCCTAGTCTTTTCCAATATGAAATGATTCTGTAGTTAGCTTGAATACCATTCATGATGGAGGGATGAGGTCCCTATGAAGTTCGAATGAATGCTCAACCAGTTCAAAAAGGGCAAGTCAGGTGATTAATGTGTCAGCATGGTCACTTAACTGCGAGTTATCCGGATTTTGGGCATGCGCCATTCAATATATGTAACTAATTGATATGCTGGATGTTATATTTCGTTTTGGCCCCTATCAGCTGATACTGAACTATATAATGAAGGAATCATCAAATATATTTATAGTCACTAAAAAGTCTGAGAACAGTAATCCATATGCGCTTCTTTCCCAAATTTCTAATTCTCCTCATGCCTCTGCTAACGACTGCCTGTGTGTCTGTTTCGACCGAGCAGCTGGTGCTGAACAGTACTACGAGTAATGAAATCAGTGGCGCACAGGGCGTGTGTGACGCTCGCAATGTGGCGCAGGATTCACACGATACTGTTTTGAGTGATAGCGACAAGCTGGATCCGCAAAACATATCAATACTGAACTGGAACATATATAAAGGCCAGCGTGATAACTGGCCAGAAGAATTCAGGAAATACAGCTCAAAGCATGACATCATCATCATACAGGAAGCGCATCTCGGTAGTGAGCTGCAGTCAATTCTTGCTCGTAATGATTATCACTGGACTCTGAACACAGCATTCTATTATCACGATAAAGCCACAGGCGTAATGACTGCTTCCAGTGTCAAGCCTGTTTATAGCTGTGGCCAGCGTATTACAGAGCCACTGATAAGAACACCTAAAACTGCATTAATCAATTATTTCCCCATTGCCGGGCAACAAGAATATTTGCTGGTGGCAAATATTCACAGCGTGAATTTCACTTTTGGTGTTGATGTCTACAAGCAGCAGATCAAACAGCTCTACGAGGTCATCAGGCAACATGAAGGCCCTGTTGTGCTGGCGGGTGATTTTAATACGTGGAGTGATGCGCGCATGCGGATCATGAATGACATGGCCGAGCAACTTTCCCTGTCATCGCTGGACTACAGCGGTCACAATAGAACGATAGTACTCGGCAACGTTATTGATCATATGTTTTATCGTGGCCTGATCCCGATTGAGTATAAAGTATGGCCTGTCACTTCATCAAATCATAATCCAATACATGCAAGCTTTAGAGTAAATTCTGATTTTATTGTGAGCAAATTACCATGAACAAGCTGGCAGTGCTGACCATGAGCATAATATTTTCAATGATTGTCCTGCCTGCAATGGCTGGCCAGGCTGAAGAGACCCGGTATTTACTGCGCTACATCGAGCAATCCGGGTGTGAATTCGAACGTAATGGAGCGGTTCATAACGCCAAAGATGCCAAATTGCATATACAAAAAAAATATGATTACGTTGATTCGTTTGTAGACACGACAGAAGATTTTATTAAATATGCTGCAACTAAAAGCAGTTTATCAGGTAAGAAGTATTATGTTACCTGCCAGGGAGAGCGGCAAACCACTGCACAATGGTTACTTAGCGAATTATCAAGATATAGGGAAAAAGAGCAACGATAGCATTGCAGTCGGTCGATTTGCTGTTCCAGCTATAACTGACCCCTGATAGGCAGGATACGTGCAAAGCCGGCCTTGAACCGTGTCCACCAGGATGTCTGGGGTTCCCTTTTCTCTATAATTTCATTGCCGTCATCATCATAGCCACGCCATCTCAAGCGATCATTTTCCAGGAAAAGCTCCCAAGTCTGCTCGGCAAGTGCGGCATCGACCTTATCTGCTAGAGGCCCAGCTATTTCTGGTGAGCGGATAATGACACCCAATTCCGTATTGATATAGGCAGAACGTGGATCGAAATTGAAAGAGCCAATAAAGATCTCTTTGCGATCAATAATAAAGGCCTTTGTGTGTAAGGTCGCTTTAGCTCCACTGGCAGCGACCAGTTGAGCGCCTCTGACATCGGCATCATCACGCATCTCATATATTTTCACACCATTTTTCAAAAGTGGTTTTCGCGAAGGAGCGTAACCGCCGTGCACCACCAATTGGTTGCTGGAAGCAAGCGAGTTGGTAATAACCGTCACCTGAATACCACGCGCCTGGACTTCAGAAAATGCCTCGACCCCTGATCGTCTGGGTACAAAGTACGGTGAAATAATGAGTATTTCACTTTTCGCGGCCAACAAGGACTCGCGCAGTGGTGTCATGATCGAATCGGCTTCCCTGGCCTTTGACTTGAACGACTTGTCAGGTGAATCAAAGGTCAAGGTGTAGGGCGCCCAGATGAAACTGATGTCTTTGTCATCGACGTCATCGATGTATTCTAAAACCTGGTCATCTAACACTTCCGCATACACAATGCTGGTGATTTCCTGTCGATTTTGCTCAAGGGTCTTCCTGACGCGCTCGAGTTCTGCAACCGGATTTTCAGGCATCTTAACAAACGCGGCAATAGGCGCTGCGCGCTCATGGTTCCAGTAACTGTCAAACATGATGGATACATCGTGAACCACAGGCCCTATGGCAACAACATCCAGATCACTGAATTTTTCGTCTCTATTTGCCCCAAAGTACTCGTCTGATATATTGCGACCGCCAATCAGTGTGACCTGGTTATCCACGGTAAACGACTTGTTGTGCATGCGCCGGTTGAGACGCCTCAGGTTTGTAATACCGTCGATAAACCGCAGCGACCGACGTGCAAATGGATTCCATACACGGATTTCAAAATTCGGGTGCGAATCCAGACCAGCCATGCCGGCGTCATAACCGCCGGCAAATATATCGTCGACCAGCAGTCGTACGCGAACACCGCGGTCCGCTGCATGCAATAGGGCGAGAATAAATGCTCTGCCGGTAAAACCATCCTTTATCAGGTAATATTGTGCATCAATGCTTTGCTCGGCCCGTTCTGCCATGAGCAGACGAGCAGAAAATGCATCGATGCCATCGGTCAATGTAAAAAAACCGGAATGGTCAACCGGATGGGCAGCAACCAGCGGCTCAATTAGCTTTCCAAGCTGCGTACTACCAGTACTCTGAAACGCGTGTGAATCAATTTTCGGGGAGTCAAAGTCGACACTGGCGCACCCCACCAGGCTTGCTACAATTAACATCAGGAACAGTAATTTTGGAAATATGCGCATATTTGCTCTTGATCTATTTATAGCGAGAGGTGCGGATACTGAGAAAGTATACGACCGCTTATCTATAATTCACAATGATTGAAAAGTCTATGGGCCAAATCCCGTATTCTTGCCAACAGCAGAACAACTTATTATGATGAGAAAATGGATGGCGCATGATAACGGCCTACTCGCACAATACCATTCTAAATAATATATTAAATATTTCTAAATACACATTCGATTGAGAAAACATGCGCTGGACCTATCTCCTGTCAATCATACTACTACTAAGCGGCTGCACGATGCTGTCCCGAATTCAGATGGACAAGCAATACGGGAACGCCGCCCCTCAGAACCGCCTGATGGAGGCATCTGTACCTGCCACAATTGATTACTGGCATGATGTAAAACCGATTCTGGAATCCCGCTGTGTGGTTTGTCATGGCTGTTACGATGCGCCATGTCAGCTGAAAATGAGTGCCTATGAAGGCATCGATCGTGGCGCCAACAAGGAAGATATCTATGATACCCGTATACTGGCGACCATACCCAGCCGTCTCTTCGTGGATGCCAGAACACCACCTCAGTGGCGTGAAAGAGGGTTTTACCCAGTCTTGAATGAACGCAGTCAGACTAGTGAGGCCAACATCAATGCCGGTGTCATGGCTAAAATGCTGCTGATGAAACGCCAGCATCCCCTGCCGAAAACAAAGCAGTTGCCTGACAGTTTTGACCTTTCCCTAGACCGGAAACAACAATGTCCAACCGTTGAGGAGTTCAATTCTTTTTCCCGAAAACACCCATTATGGGGAATGCCTTATGGCTTGCCAAGCCTGAAAGACAGAGAATTCTCCACCTTGATTGACTGGCTGAAACAGGGAGCCCCCTATTACGAGCCACCAGCACTGGCATCCACTTTTCAGGCACGCATCGATAAATGGGAGGCTTTTCTCAATAGCGGCACCTTGAAGCAGCAACTGATGAGCCGCTATCTCTATGAGCACCTGTTCCTGGCCAGTCTTTATTTCAGCGACTTGTCTCCGCGAACGGTCTTTCGTCTGGTGCGCTCAAAATCTCCCCCTGGCGCACCTATTGATCTGATTGCAACCCGCCGCCCATATGATGACCCGAAAGCCAATCAAGTCTACTATCGACTGCAGGCGTTACGCACCACCATACTGGACAAAACGCACATGCCCTATGCGCTCAATACCGCACGCATGTTGCGGTACCAGGAGCTCTTTCTGGCACCCGATTATGAAGTCCATAAATTACCCTCCTACGACCCTGACGTTGCGGCAAATCCATTTGTCACCTTTAAGAATATCCCTGCAGACTCCCGCTACAGATTTCTCATCGATGAGGCCCGCTTCACCATCATGGGTTTTATCAAGGGGCCGGTATGTCGGGGTCAGGTAGCACTCAGCGTCATTGATGAACAATTCTGGGTTATGTTTGTCAACCCGGACAGTGGGGTTCTTGACAATAGAGAAGAATTTTTAGCCCGTGAGCTCAACAACCTGAGTCTGCCTACTGAAAGGGAAAGCAATACGCGGCTGTTGTCAACGTGGCGCAAATATTCAAGACTACAAAACAAATACCTGAAGGCCAAGATGAAGTACATGGAGGAAAATCTGGCCCAACCAGACGCCATTAACCTGGATCTGATATGGGATGGTGATGGCTGGAACAAGAATGCCGCCTTGACTGTTTTTCGTCATTTTGACAGTGCGACAGTCGTTCAGGGATTCGTTGGCGACAACCCTAAAACAGCATGGGTCATTGACTATCCCATGCTTGAGCGCATCCACTACCTGCTGGTTGCAGGATTTGACGTTTTCGGCAATGTCGGACACCAATTAAATTCGCGCCTGTATATGGATTTTCTGCGAATGGAAGGAGAATTCAATTTTCTGACTCTGCTACCCAGGAATATGCGCGAAGAAGAATGGGACTACTGGTATCGCGGGACAAACAGGAATGTCAGAAACTACATCCACAATCGCAGTAACGATTTTGATCAGCAAACCAATATCACTTACAAGACTGATGACCCCAAATCAGAACTATATAAAATGCTGCATCAGCGCCTGGCCACTATACTGTACAAGCGTTATACAATCGATGGTGAAGACGATATTGACATCAAACAACATTTGGAAAAATTATCCAGGCTACAAGGAAACCCAGTCAGTTGGTTACCCCATATAGCATTCCTGTCCGTTAGCAACCAGGACCAGGATAGCAGGCCACCAAAAATATACACGCTGGTCCATAACATGGGGCAGAGTAATGTATCTCAACTTTTTCATCAGGATCAAAGGCGCTTGCCGTCAGAAGATACCCTGACCATTACCCGTGGTTTTATCGGTTCATATCCCAATGTTTTCTACCGTGTAACAAAAGAAGCCCTATCGGATTTCGTCACGGCTGCTGCCAACCTTGCCAACGAGGAAGATTATCAGACGCTTGTCAGCCGCTTCGGGGTGCGCCGCACTGATCCTGATTTCTGGGCGCACAGTGATTATCTGCAGACCGCCTATAAGAATCTCTCACCGATTGAGGCAGGCCTGTTCGACTACAACCGCCTCGAAAACAGGTAGACAGAACCATATAATGGTTTTCGTTACTTTATGATAATGTCAATCTGAATTCCAAACTCCTTCCCTGGTGTTGATACTGCACCATTTATCTAACAGATCGATAAATTTTTTCCTGGCAATCTCACGAGCACCAAAACTGAGCAAATGGGAGGTAGTCATCTGGCAATCAATTAACTCGAAACCCCATTCCTGAAGCTGCCTGACAAAGACAACAAAGGCTACCTTGGAGGCATCCGGCTCTTTGTAGAACATGGACTCACCGAAAAATACCCGCCCGATAGAAATCCCATAAAATCCTCCAACCAGCTCCGTACCAGACCAGGCTTCAACAGAGTGGGCCCACCCTAACTGGTGTAGATCAATATAAGCCTGTTCCATCTCTGGCGTAATCCAGGTTTCCCCCTCATTATCACGCGGTTGAGCGCAAGCCCTGATCACCTGAGGAAAAACCTTGTCGATCGTAACCCTGAACCTGCCTTTTTGAACCACGCGTCGCAGACTACGCGAAACCTTGAGTTCTGAGGGGAAGAGCACCATGCGCGGATCTGGCGACCACCACATGACAGGCTGATTATTGCTGTACCAGGGGAAAATACCTTGCAGATAAGCCTGCAGCAAGCGCTCGGGAGAGAGGTCCCCGCCAACGGCCAGCAAGCCATTGGGGTCTTTCAGAGCCTGCGAAACATCAGGGAATTGCTCAATCGTATTCAGTGAATTAAGAAAAAAAGGTGTTTTCATGGGGCATTCAAGGATACGAAAGGCACCGGTATCATGGCACCCGAATGTGCGGCTTACAGAACGACGGGGAGACTATTATTATGCAGCGATGTTAGAAACAGGATTTGGCTATTTCATGGAATGAATCATGGCAGCAACTTCATAGCATGTCGCCTGTGTATTCAGTGATTTCCCATTTGTTCCAGTGCGCACTCTTACAACTTCCACGATCGCATCCAGAGTGGGTATAGACAAGCTACCAGGCTGGATCTTGATCTCCAACAGATCTCCTACCTGCGGGCCTTCATCAGCAACAAACATCATGCCATTTCCGCTGATGCTTTTAACCACCGCTTCTTTATCTGATTCTTCATCAACATAGCGATAAGTAATACCGCAGTCCAAGGACATTCGTGGGTATTTGCGATTTTCAGCCAAATTCAACATATCGACCTCCTCCCCTTAACGAGTGCGGATTAATCTGCAGAATCCGGGCCACCTATGCGATTGCTCGCTATGTCATTTACCGGAATCTGCCAATTGATCTAGATATCGTTCAGCGTCCAAAGCTGCCATACAACCTGAACCTGCTGATGTAACTGCTTGACGATAAACAGAATCTGCTACGTCTCCCGCAGCAAAGACGCCTGGAACACTGGTCGCCGTTGCATCGCCTCGAATACCGCTGTGCACGACGATATAACCCTTTTCCATTTCCAGTTGGTTAGCGAATATGGAGGTATTGGGCTGATGACCAATGGCAATAAAAACGCCATGTGTATCAATTACCTTTTCGCTGCTGTCTTGAACATGCCTGATGCGCATCCCGGTGACACCGCTGTCGTCCCCGAGAACCTCCTCCAGTACATGGTTCCATTCAATGTCTACATTACCATGTTTTGCGCATTCAATCAGTCTATTTGCCAGTATTTTTTCGGATCTGAACGCATCACGACGGTGCACTACGGTGACATTTGAGGCGATATTTGCCAGGTAGAGGGCCTCCTCAACCGCTGTATTCCCTCCTCCAATGACGGCCACCCTCTGATTTTTATAGAAAAATCCATCGCAAGTCGCGCATGCTGAGACACCGCGTCCTTTGAAGGCCTCTTCAGAAGGCAAACCCAGATATTGGGCCGAGGCACCAGTTGAAATGATTAGCGCATCACAACTGTATTGGCCGCTATCACCGCTTAGTTGAATGGGTCTGGATTTCAGGTCGACCTCATTAATATGATCAAATATTATTTCTGTTTCAAAGCGTTCCGCGTGTTTTTTCATCCTTTCCATCAGGTCTGGGCCCAACACACCTTCATTATCACCCGGCCAATTATCCACGTCAGTCGTCGTCATTAACTGCCCGCCCTGCTCCAGCCCCGTGATTAGAACAGGATTTAGATTTGCCCGTGCTGCATAAACTGCAGCAGAATAACCGGCAGGCCCCGATCCCAGGATGAGCAAACGGCAATGTTTGGTATCAGCCATAAATAGTAAACTCCGCAGTAATTTCTTATCGTTGATATGTTAGAGTCAAATTGTTTTGTAACGAAGACTCAGGGCTTAATATTGGTCAAGCCTTAACCCATGGATTCAGACCCCTGCCTATAATACCACTTTATACATAAAGAGCATGGGCAAGCATTGAAGCTTGCCCTACAGAATAGAACCCGGGCAATTTTTAAATACCTCGAATCAGGTTGCAACCAGGAATTTACAAGATCAATGATGCGTATCGGTATCCCTCGGGAAATCAAAGCTTATGAGGGCCGAGTCGGCCTGATTCCTGCCGCAGCTGCAGAACTGGTTCAATGCGGGAATGAGGTCTACATCGAATCCAGCGCAGGCTTATTAAGCGGATATCCGGATGCCGCATATTCTGCTGTGGGCATACAAATCCTTTCCACAGCAGAGGAACTTTATAGCAAGGTTCAGCTAATCATCAAGGTCAAGGAACCGGTCGATGCGGAACTGGATTATTTAAAACCGGACCATATACTGTTCAGTTTCCTGCATCTAGCCGCCAATCCGGCGCTTACGGATAGACTGAAAGCCATCGGCCTGATTGCGGTCGCCTTTGAAACCGTAATGGACTGCCAGGGGCGTCTGCCACTTCTGGCGCCCATGAGTGATATTGCCGGGCGACTTGCGGCCCAAATCGGCTGTCACCTACTGCATCATTCACAGGGCGGCAAAGGCATTCTTCTGGGCGGCGTCAGTGGCGCTGAAAGAGGCCGGGTCATTGTCCTTGGTGCAGGCACCGCAGGCAGTGGCGCTGCTCGAGTAGCGGCAGCATTGGGTGCAGAGGTTATTGTGTTCGATCGGGACCGCACGAAACTGGAGCAAGCCAGAGAAATAGGCGATAACGTAACAGGCCTGTATTCCTACGCTGATTCTCTGGACAGGGAAATCAGTTCAGCAGATCTTTTAATCGGCGCAATCCTCATTACCGGTGAAAAGACCCCTCACCTGGTATCTACCGAGATGGTGCGCCACATGGGCGCTGGTAGTGTCGTTATTGACGTATCGGTTGATCAGGGTGGCTGCATCGAGACAATCCGCCCGACTAACTATGCGGATCCCACCTACCTGTGTGAAGACGTCATACATTTTGGGGTAACGAACATGCCTGGCGCTGTCCCACGTAGTGCTTCACAAGCCTTATCGGCAGTCTTGACACCCTATGCGCTGGCAATCAGCCAGGAAGGCTGGGAGGAGAAGCCTGAATTAGCTAGCGGCATCAACATTAAACAAGGTAAGATTGTCCATCCCGCTTTAGCCAAGGAACCCCTGATCAAGTCATGAGCGGCAGCCTTGAGTCTAAAATATTCAACTTCTGCGTTGCAAATCTTGGCAATAGTCCCGCTATTACCTGCGATTTGCGCCTTAAACTTGAATATTTTAAATCTCAATTCAGCTCGCCCAGACTTGATCAGAGGTTCCTTAACTAGAAAAGACGTGACATCACCTTCCAGAATCGTTAAATTTCCGGTGAATTTTATAATAGGGCACCAATAGGAACTTCCTTTGGCACAGGCTACACGAAGAAAAGAAACCCGCACTGATATCATCGCACCTCACGGCACCGGTATCCGCGAGGGCGTGCTCCTGATATTTGGTGCCACTGCCATTTACATGTTGATCTCTTTGCTGACCTATAGCTCCTCTGATCCTGGCTGGGCGTACAGCGCTACTACAAATCAGGTCACCAATGCAGGGGGGATTGTAGGCGCCTGGTTTTCCTCCCTGTTTCTGTTTTATTTCGGATACCTCGCTTATCTGTTCCCGGTGATGCTCGTCTACGGTGGCTATCTATTTTATCAAGGACGCTATCAGGATATCCCTTCTAACCTGCGCCGTCTGTTGATACGCTCCTGCGGCTTTCTGCTCACCCTGATTACGGGCGCAGGTATTACAACGCTCCACTTCACAAACCTGCCCGGTAACCTTCCTACTAACCCGGGCGGCATCCTCGGTGACATCACCGCCACGCTGCTGGTGACGCCGTTCAATTTTTTTGGTGCCACCCTTTTCCTGCTGGCCTTTTTCCTCACTGGCATATCCCTGTTTACCGGCCTATCCTGGATTTCGCTGATGGATACCATTGGCAAACTCACCCTGTCTTTTAGCGCCTGGATTGCTTCCCAAAGCAGACGCCTGGTGGATTACTTTACAGCCCGCCAGGCACGAAAAAAACGCGTGGAGGCCATTAAGGACGAAAACATCAGGAAAAAAATACGTCCTAAACCCAGAATCGAGCCGCTCGTGAAAAAACCGGAGACCGGCATCAGGATTGAAAAGGAAAAACAGGTCACCCTGTTTACTTCCCCTGAGGACAGCGATTTACCTCCCCTTTCCTTGCTGGATGAGGCTGAGCCACCCAAGCATCAAGTCTCTGAGGCTGCCCTGGAGGCAATCTCCCGCCAGGTTGAGCTAAAACTGCAGGATTTCGGCGTTGATGTCCAGGTGGTCGCTGTGCATCCTGGGCCAGTCATTACCCGCTATGAACTGCAACCAGCGCCAGGTGTCAAGGTCAGCCAGATCAGCAACCTTTCCAAAGATCTCGCGCGCGCGCTGTCAGCCATCAGCGTCCGGATCGTGGAAGTCATTCCCGGCAAGTCCGTCATTGGCGTCGAGATACCCAATGATCATCGGGAAATTGTGCGCCTGAGTGAAATCCTGCAATCCATACAATTTGAAAAGGCAGGTTCTCCCCTGCCATTGGCATTAGGCAAGGATATCAGCGGCCATCCAGTTGTCGTTGATCTCGTCAAGATGCCTCACTTACTGATCGCCGGCACGACCGGATCAGGTAAATCTGTTGCCATTAACGCCATGATCCTCAGCCTGTTATATAACGCGACGCCTAAAGATATGCGTCTCATCATGATAGATCCCAAAATGTTGGAGCTGTCTATTTACGAAGGCATCCCCCATCTGTTAACGCCAGTGGTAACCGACATGAAGGATGCTGCAAATGCCTTGCGCTGGTGTGTCGGTGAAATGGAGCGCCGCTATAAGCTGATGGCCTTTATGGGCGTGCGCAATATCGCCAATTTTAATCGGAAAATAAAAACTGCTGCCGATGAAGGCTCACCGATTACTGATCCCTTTGCGCCACCGATAGAAGGCGAAGAAGCACCGGAGCTGACTGAAATGCCATACATCGTCGTTATCGTTGATGAACTGGCTGACATGATGATGATGGTAGGCAAGAAGGTTGAGCAACTCATTGCACGCCTTGCCCAAAAGGCCCGTGCCTCTGGTATACATTTGGTTCTGGCAACACAGCGTCCCTCTGTTGATGTCATAACCGGTCTGATCAAGGCCAACATCCCAACCCGTATCGCATTTCAGGTATCGTCGAAAATTGATTCCCGCACTATCCTTGACCAGATGGGTGCTGAGCAGTTACTGGGTCATGGCGATATGCTGTATCTGCCAGCCGGCACCAGTGTACCCACCCGTATTCACGGCGCCTTCGTGGACGACCATGAAGTACACAAGGTTGTCGATAATCTGAAACAGTCCGGCGAACCAAATTATCTGGACCAGATTCTGGAAGGGAACGAATTTGACAGTGATACAGACGGGTTTGTCGCAAGCGACAATTCCGAATCGGATGCGCTCTATGACCAGGCCGTTCGTATCGTGACAGAATCCCGCAGAGCTTCAATTTCAGGGGTTCAACGCAGGCTTAAAATTGGCTATAACCGCGCTGCGCGTATTATTGAAGACATGGAGCGCTCAGGCGTGGTCAGCCCCATGGAATCCAATGGCTCACGTGAGGTGCTGGCCCCACCCCCGCCGCCTGATTAATTGAGTAATTTGATCTTGGTTTTGTCCAGCATTCAGAATGCGATTAGCCCTCCAACAAGATTGCTGCCTTTCATAGTATTGCTCGGTGCAGTCACCTGCTGGTTTTCTGATACTGCATCTGCAAGCTCTCGCGTAGAGCAGGCGCCAAATTCAACATCTGGCAGGATTCAACTGGATCAGTTTTTCCAGGACCTGGACAGCCTGCAGGCCACATTTGAGCAATCAGTACTTAATCCTGACGGGGATATAATCCAGCAGACAACCGGAACTGTGGAGTTATCCAGACCCATGAAATTCCGCTGGCAATATTTGACCCCCTATCAACAGGACATTGTCACCGATGGCAACAAGTTATGGCTCTACGACCACGACCTTGCACAAGTCACGGTCAGAGCACTGGACAAAAATTTCAATGGCACCCCGGCAGCACTATTGAGCAGCCGACAGCCTCTGGATGAATCCTTCCTGATCACAGAACTGGACAACAGCGAAGGCATGGCATGGGTTGAACTGCGTCCCAGGAATGACAATACCGGATTCGACAGCATTCGGCTGGGATTTACCAAGGGCACACTTGCCATCATGGAAATGATCGACAGCTTTGGCCAGACTTCAATCCTTACATTCCACAAGCTGAAAAAAAACATCCCAATCGATCCAGAAAGATTCAAATTTGTACCGCCGCCTGATGCTGACGTGATTCGCGATACAGGTGGGTGATCGGCGTCTGACGAAATGAATATGCAGGACAAAAACACATCCCTTATCCAGCCTCTTGCCGATCGTATGCGGCCAAAAAAGCTGAATGAGTTCTTCGGCCAGGAACATATACTGGGAAAAGGCAAACCGCTACGGCTCGCCATTGAATCAGACAGGCTGCATTCCATGGTCCTGTGGGGTACCCCCGGAAGTGGTAAAACCACTGTGGCCCGTATGATTGCCCACTATGCGGATGCCTATTTCATTAGCCTTTCTGCTGTTCTGGCCGGCGTCAAAGACGTGCGCGCGGCGGTCGCTGAAGCACAGCAAACCCTGGACAACAAACAGCAACGCACTGTATTGTTTATCGACGAGGTCCACCGCTTCAATAAGGCACAACAGGATGCCTTTTTACCCTACATCGAAGACGGCACTTTCATTTTTGTCGGCGCCACAACTGAAAATCCGTCTTTTGAATTGAACAATGCCTTGCTGTCAAGGGCCCGCGTCTACGTACTAAAACCATTGGAACCGGTCGATATACGGCACATACTTGATCGCGCCATTACAGACGAGCAATACGGATTGGGTCAACAGAGGATTAACATTGAGGCATCCTCGCTCGACCGCCTGGCGGCAGCGGCAGACGGTGATGCCCGCAGAGCGCTCAATTTTCTGGAAATTGCCGCCGAACTTGCTGAAGTCAACAATCAGCAAAAGCAGATCACCGAGAAATTAATCGATGATGTTTTGTCCAGCGGCAGCATACGCCGCTTTGACAAAGGCGGCGAGGCCTTCTATGACCAGATCTCCGCCTTACACAAGTCGGTGCGCGGCTCAGCACCGGATGCCGCGCTCTATTGGCTGTCGCGCATGCTGGATGGTGGCTGTGATCCCCGCTATATTGCACGGCGGCTGGTACGAATGGCCAGTGAAGATATTGGCAACGCGGACCCGCGCAGTTTGAGACTGGCCCTTGACGCCTGGGAAGCACAGGAAAGATTGGGAAGCCCGGAAGGTGAATTGGCTTTGGCTCAGACTGTGATATATCTAGCCTGCGCCCCCAAAAGTAACGCCGTGTACAAAGCCTACGGTGCTGCGCTTGCCGATGCTCGAAACCATGGATCACTGGACGTTCCACTCAAACTGCGTAATGCCCCGACGACGCTGATGAAGAAACTTGATTATGGCAAAGCATACCGTTATGCACATGATGAACCTGATGCCTATGCTGCCGGAGAAAGTTATTTCCCGGAATCACTGGGTGAACGAAAATATTATCGTCCTGTCCAGCGTGGGCTGGAAAAAAAGATCGCGGAGAAGCTGGCCTATCTTGAACAGCTGGACAAGGCCTATGGGAATAGCTAAATGAACCAGGTATTTGCCATCGCTACAGGAGGCGCTATTGGCGCACTACTGCGTTACTGGACTTCAATAGGCGTTCACTCCATCCTGGGACGCGCCTTTCCATATGGTACACTTGTGGTCAATGTTGCCGGGTCCCTATTGATGGGTTTCCTGTTTGTATTATTTATGGATCGTCTCAACATTGGCAGCGAATGGCGGGCAGCGATATTAATTGGATTGTTGGGATCATTCACCACATTTTCTACTTTCTCGATTGAAACCCTGAACCTGATTGAGCAGGGTGATTTACTCAAGGCCTTGTTGAATATCTTACTTAGTGTTGGCCTGTGCCTGGGTGCAGCCTGGCTGGGCATCATCACCGGGAGACAGCTATGAAAACAACAGAAGTCACCATGGTGAGAATATACCTCACCGAATCTGAATCAAAACTTGATGCGCTCATCAAGCGTCTGCATGATTGGGAACATGTCCGTGGCGTCACGGTGTTCCGCGGCATTTCGGGCTTTGGCCCATCCGGTATCATGCATACTTCAAATATTCTGGACCTATCGCTCAATCTGCCTGTCGTAGTGGAATTCTTTGATGAGCCCGAAAAGGTAGACATGATACTGGAACATTTATCAGAGATGATTGACCCCGGCCACGTCGTACGCTGGAAGGCTGAAGTTCTATCCCAGAAAGATCTCTAAGAATACTTTCATTCCAGAAAAGCCCCCACACTCGTAGACACCAGGACTGTCAGAAAATACTGATAGCCCTGATAAATCAGCAAGTTAATCTGCATCCAGATTACATCTAATAGTAGAAAAAACGTACCTTAGCCTTAAGATTTACCAATCCAGACCGTTATACTTAAAACAGGGGTTTTATAGGAGCGCCGCTGCTTTATATATCTCGCTATTCAGCGCAAAAGCATTGCAGACAGGACCAAGATGAACATTAATCCTACATTTTTTATAATCATGGGTGAACTGCTTGCAGTTGAAAGCATCATTCTGATTGTCCTCACGATCCTGTATATACGTCGTAAACGTCAATGTCGAGCCGTTTTGCAGAACATTATCAGTGCAACCGAAGCATCAGATGCAGAACGCCAGAAGGTCCTGGAAAACACCCTAAAAGACATATACCAGGAAAGTGACGAGGAAAACGCCAGCCAGGTTGCTACCAAACTGGTCAAGGCGGAAAGTCAATTCCATAAGAAACTTCTGACCACCTTTATCTCACAGGATCATGATTCTCTATCCGGCTTATACAAGTGGACAGACAAACTGCTTTCTCCATACCGCGCCATGATTTCCAGTTCTTCAACAGCGCTTGAGAGCTCGGAAAAACAGACGAAAAAGAAGATGGACAGTCTCAAACATACTGTTGATGCGCTGTCTAAAGAAAAATGTGAGTTGAAGGAAGAGCTTGATGGCACCAAGAAAGAGCTGGATAGTATAATGTCCGAGTATGTCTCGGCGTTCGACAAAGAGAAGCAAGAACAAGAGAAGGCCGAGCAGGAAAATCAAGCTTCGCAAACAAACAATATAGAGTCACCTGACGCTGAAGATGATGCACCTGCTGATGAAGGCATCATGGTGGAATCTGATGATACTCCAGACACCCTCAGCGACACAGGTGACGAAATCAGTATCGAGGACAATGAAGCTGAAGATTCAGAACCTGAGATTGTCGCTGAAGACGAAAATAGCGAGACAGAGGAAATCAGCATTGACGATAGCGATGACGAAGATGAAGGCATGCTGAAAGTTGAAGACCTGGAGGGAAATGCCTCTATTCCGGATAAAGCATCGGAGGAAACACAGGACTCAGACGCACAAGAAAGTGGTGCCATCCTTGATGATGTGGATATCGAAACCCCTCCAGCTAGTGAAAATAATACCGAAGCCACTGAAGTAACAGATGGCGACATGCCCCCGAAAGCAGCAGCGCAGTAAATTCCAGTTTATTTCTCGTAGGTAATTATTATCTGGCATTTTTTATCAGGCTTGAGTCAGGCATGTCGCGAGAGGTGAAAACCGGGGTCAGACTTCAGTTTCTACCGCATTAAGAAAACTGTAGTCTGAGTTCGGTTTTAGAAACTGAAGTCTGACCCCGGTTTTCTTCTTTATGGTGATTTGCTTTCCGATCGTCCCGGCACGTGGCCCGAAGGACTGCAAGGGGTTGGCGGCTGTCGATTATCTTTACCGTTTAAACTTCCGCTCTTAGTATACGGGAGCCTTCCCTTACTGCCCACGCAGAAATAGCTTGTCTAGCTCATCCATCGAATAGCTTATCCAGGTCGGCCGGCCATGATTGCACTGGCCACCACGCTCAGTTTTCTCCATGTCACGCAACAAGGCATTCATTTCCGGGAGAGTGAGCTTACGATTGGCTCTGACAGCACCATGGCACGCCATGGTTGCGAGCACCTCATTCATCCTCTCGCCTACCCGAGCACTATCACCCTCGGTACTGATATCGGCAATAACATCCCTCACCAAGGACTCTATATCTGACTCACACAACAATGTTGGTACTGACCGGACAACCAGGGTTTCCGGTGAGAGGCGTTGTATCTCAAAGCCCAGTTCTGCAAAATATTCCTGGCGCTCTTCCGCCAAAGCCGCTTCTTGCCGACTCATCGTGAGGGAAACCGGGACCAGCAGCGGCTGAGTCTTGATCCCGCCCTGTTGCAGGGTCTCTTTCATTCTTTCATAGGTGATGCGCTCATGCGCTGCATGCATATCTACCAGCACCAGGCCTGTTTCATTTTCAGCCAATATGTAGACACCGTGTAACTGGGCCAGCGCATGGCCCAAAGGATAGCTTTCGACATGAGCCGCTTGTTCTGCAACAGCTAGCTGTTCTCCTGCCGGGATATTTTCACGGGCAAGATTGAAAAAAGTGTTATAGGCATTACTCATCTGTTCGCGTACTTGTAAAGAAATAGGTGCCTGCCGGGGTCCGGGAGACTGGGCATAATTCGTTACCGATGATTGCTCCCGCGCAACTAACCCGGCAGATGCACCGCTGACACTATCGGGCCTGATGTCCGCTAGGGACTGGTTGATGGCGCTGAACAGAAAATCGCGCACTGCACGACTCTCCCTGAAGCGTACTTCATGCTTGGTAGGATGCACATTGACATCCACCTGTTCCGCCGACATTTCAAGATATAAGGCATATACCGGATGGCGGCCATGGAAAAGTACATCCTGGTAGGCTTGGCGAACCGCATAGCCTACCAGACGATCACGAATGACACGCCCGTTCACGAAAAAGAATTGAAGATCCGTCTGACTACGTGAAAATGTCGGCAAACCTATCCAGCCCCACAAACGCAGACCAGTCGTTTCACACTCAATTTCAATAAGGTTGGATGCAAAGGCCTGCCCGCAAATATCGGCAACACGCGTTATTTGCTGCGCCCTGTCGGTTACCGGCTTTAGCTGGTAGATCTGACGTTGATTGTGAGTCAGGGTAAACGCCACCTCGAAACGGCTCAATGCAATACGCCGGAACACGGTTTCGATATGACTGAATTCAGTTTTTTCGGTGCGCAGGAATTTTCTTCGTGCCGGGATATTGAAAAACAGATCCCTGACCTCAACCGTTGTACCGGCCTGATGGGCTGCGGGTACCAGTGCACCCTCTCGGGCAGAGACCTCACCCGGGGTAATCGACTCACTACCCTCATCTGTGCCATTACCGCGTATTGACCAAGCCGCTTCAGCCTCGCTCTGGCGGGAAGTAATCATCAATTTAGAGACGGAGGCAATGCTAGGCAGGGCCTCACCACGAAATCCCAACGTAGCAATGCGATCCAGGTCTTCTGCTGACGTAATTTTACTGGTCGCATGGCGGCTCAAGGCCATCGCCAGATCCTCGCGATGAATGCCGTGTCCATTATCGCGAACACGTATTAAGCTGGCACCCCCCTGCATCACCTCAACAGCAATAGAGGTAGCGCCAGCATCGAGGCTATTCTCCAGCAATTCCTTGATCACCGAAGCCGGTCTCTCGACCACTTCGCCAGCAGCAATCTGGTTGCTCAATTGTGAGGGCAGGAGATGAATACGCATGAAATTTTATGATCCCGAAATCAATTTAGATTAAGGGATTATAAAAGAAGAAAAGGGAAAGTGAGGACTATTTTATGTCAATAACCTGGAAAATTAACCTTCGTTGTCGGCAGGTATGCGTAATACCTGTCCTACCCGCAATTTATCACCCTTGATCGCATTTACTGAACGCAGCGCTGCCAGACTGACATGATAATGTACGGCCAGATACGACAAGGTATCTCCATCGGAAATGGTATGCCGCCTGGCTGCGGCATAAATAGTGCCTGACGGCGGATTTCTGGAAAAATAGACATGCACACCTTTCATCATAGCGGCTGCCAGGGCTTTCTGGTGCTTTGCACTTCTTAAATTTCGGTCGTCGCTGGGATTGGAAATGAACGCAGTTTCCACTAAAATTGAGGGGATATCCGGAGATTTCAGAACCACAAATCGCGCCTGTTGTACGCGTTTCTTGTGTAGCTTGCCCAGCGGCTTCATATTGCGCAACACTTCATTGCCAACGGCCAGACTGGCCTCGATCGTTGCAGTCTGGGACAGATCCAACAATACCGATGCCAGCAAATCATCCTTGTCGTCCAGACTGACACCACCCATCAGATCTGATGAATTTTCCTTTTCCGCCAGCCAGCGCGCGGCCTCGTCACTGGCACCATTGCGGGACAAGGCATAAACAGACATACCACGCACACGCTTGTCACGGAACGAATCAGCATGTATCGAGATATAAAAATCGGCCTTGTGTTTCCTTGCCAATCGTGTCCGATCGCGCAGACTGACATAATAGTCACCACCCCGGATCATCACAGGGCGCATACCTGGCTCCTGTTCTACCAGCCTCTCTAGTCTGCGGGCAATGGCCAGCACAACATCCTTTTCATAGACGCCACTGTAGCCCATCGCGCCCGGGTCTTCTCCGCCATGACCGGCATCTATAGCGATCACTAGCTGGCGTAACCCTTGTTTCTTCTGGATCGACTTCTTGACGACCAGTGGCCGGCTTGATTCAAGCTGATGTAGATCTATTACCAGACGGTGCCCGTATTTTTGATTGGGCTTCAATAAAAAACTTTTGTAATTCGCCTTATTGTGCATATCGAGCACAACCCGTATATCATGCCCATTGCGTGGTGCTGAACGGATCTTCCTGAGGAGCTTATCCGAGTCCGAGGGTTGTGTCAGGGGATTCAGCAAACGTGCATTTTTCAAGTCGATGACTAAACGTGGGGGATTCTCAAGATCAAACAGCTTGTACTCTGCCGGACCACTGACATCGAATACCAGACGGGTATTCTCTGGCGCAGGCCACATCCTCACACCATTGATCTGTACAGCAGCCCCAAAGCTATAGAACGGTAACAGACATAGCAATACGGCAATCAGCTTTTTCATTATGTTTATCTCAGATGACTCCGACTCAGACAATTTTTAATACATTCTACCGATAAATGCAAATATTTTAGAGAGATAGACTGTAAATATATTTTAATACCTGATGAATGCAGCCTAAAAGATCAAAATATAAGTAGCAAAGCTCATGCCATTCTAATGCACATCTCCCAGAATCTACTGTAAACAAGCCATTATATTGGCTCCAGCGGGAGATCCTGCCTTAATCGAGACATCCCGGCGCTCGCCTGCATAGGCAAGTTGCAACTCCAGATCCGGTGACGGCAAAATACTGACGCCCTGCTCCGGCCACTCTACCAGGCATAGTGAGCGGCCATCTAGATAGTCACGGATACCAATATTTTCCAGCTCCTCGGGGTGCCCCAGGCGATATAGATCAAAATGATGAATCTGATACTCCTTCCCGGCGTAGCTCTCAACCAGGGTATAGGTCGGGCTTTTAACGGCGCCCTGATGGCCACTAGATCTTAGAAGACCCCGTACCAGGGTTGTTTTGCCTGCTCCCAGCGGACCACGCAGGAATATCATGACCGGCTCACTGATACACTGCGCAAGCCGAGCGCCCAGCGCTTCCATCTCCGCGGCCGATTGGATCTCCATAGAATCAGAAATTGACCAAATGACGTAGACAAGGCATGAGATCACTGGCCAACAGCCCCCGCTCGCCCTGCCGGGCCGCCTGATCACCCGCCCGGGCATGCAACGCCACCCCCTGACAGGCAGCGGCTACCGGGGTCATCCCCTGGGCTAACAGCCCCGCAATAACACCGGTGAGCACATCCCCCATTCCGCCGCCTGCCATTCCGGGATTCCCCTCATTGCAAATAACCGTTGCGCGATGACCGGCATCAATCAAGGTTCCAGCCCCTTTCAAGACACAGATACCGCCATAGCGACGCTGAATTTCCCGGGCGGCCTGGAAACGATCCTCCTGAATCTCCTGTATGGACACGCCCAGCAGGCGCGCCGCCTCACCAGGATGGGGAGTCAATATCCAATCATTATGCTGCACAGGGTTCTGCGCCAATAAATTCAGGGCATCGGCATCAATAACCATGGTACGCCCGGCTTCCAGGCTGGTCGCCAGTATTTGCTGCGCCCAACGGGATTGGCCAAGGCCAGGGCCAATAGCAAGGATACTGGCACGTGCCAACATGGGCCTGAGATCAGCGGCACCAGTCACGCCGCGAATCATCAGCTCCGGGCGCATCAGATTAAGCACTACTGCATGTTCTGGCTGTGTCGCAATGCTGACCAAACCAGCCCCGATCCGCATTGCCGCCTCTCCGGCCAGACGCACAGCGCCGGACATACCCCGATCTCCGCCGACCACCAGCACATGGCCGAAATGTCCCTTATGGGCATTGCGGTTACGCCGTGGTAACAGGCGCCGTAGATTGAAGGCAGCAGTTGTGATCGCTGTGGGAGAAATGTGTCTAAATACGTTGTCAGGTACATCAAGGCTGTTGAAAACCAGTTTGCCACATGACTCCACGCCTTGTGCGGTTAACATGCCCTGTTTGACACCGATGAAAGTGATGGTGATGTCTGCCTTAACAGCCATTCCAAGTACACTACCGCTATCCGCATGCAGACCTGTTGGCATATCGATGGCCAACACTCGACCCTTGCTATGATTGATGGCCTTGATTGCTGTCAGCCAGCCCCCCTCGACCGGGCGCTCCAGTCCGGTGCCCAGCAATGCATCAACAATGATGTCATACCCGAGCAGCGGCTGCCCTGTGTAAGGCGTTTCAACAACCCCTGCCCCGCGCATCGTTTCAAGCATATTGCGGGCATCACCCCGCGTCCGACTGACATCACCCAGCTGCAGCACATCGACCGCAAGACCGGCTTCATAGGCGAGACGCGCCACGACATAGCCATCGCCACCATTGTTACCGGTCCCGCACAGTACGGCGATACTCCTTGCATCAGGCCAATGGGCACGCAATACCTCGAATGCTGCTTTTCCTGCACGTTCCATTAAAACCATACCAGGAATAGCGAAATCCTCGATCGCAATACGATCCAGCTCACGAACCTGTGAAGCGCGATACAAGATGTGGGGCAAGGCTTCCATTCGGGTTATCATAACGGTTATGCAAGCTATACAGAACATCTCGACCCGTTTTTCTGATGCAGAGTGCCAGCGCCTGTCACTGGATATCAAACGCTGGTCAAGTGAACTCGGTTTCCAACAAACGGGCATCACCGATACACAGCTTGATCAGGACAAGGCTCACCTCCGGGACTGGCTGAACACAGGCATGCACGGTGAAATGAGCTATATGGCGCGCAATGAACTGAAGCGCAGCCAACCTGACAAACTGCAGCCGGGGACGATACGTATTATTTCCGTGCGCATGGACTACCTACCCGAAGCGGCACCGGCAGAACAGGTGTTGAATGACAAGAACCAGGCCTATATCTCCCGCTATGCGCTGGGGCGCGATTATCACAAACTCATGCGGCGCAGATTACAACGCCTGGCTGACCGGATCGAGTCTGCCATCGGGCCCTATGGTTACCGCGCTTTTGTTGACAGTGCGCCAGTACTGGAAAAGGCACTGGCGCAAAAAGCGGGACTCGGGTGGATTGGAAAGCACACCAATCTCCTGAACAAAGAGGCCGGCTCATGGTTTTTCCTGGGAGAGCTCTACACAGACCTTCCTCTACCTGTGGACAACCTCGCCAAAAATCATTGCGGCCATTGCTCGGACTGTATGAAAATATGTCCTACACAAGCCATCATCGCGCCTTACCGACTGGATGCCCGTCGCTGTATCTCTTACCTGACGATTGAATTAAAGGGCAGCATTCCGGAAGAACTGCGTCCACTGATAGGAAACAGGGTCTATGGCTGTGATGACTGCCAGCTCGTATGCCCCTGGAACCGATTCGCCCAAATTACCGGAGAAAAAGACTACCACCCGCGCCACCGGCTCGACCAGCGCCAATTAATAGACCTGTTTTTATGGAGCGAGGATGAGTTCATGAGATATACTGAAGGCTCAGCGATTCGCAGGATAGGCTACGAACGTTGGCTACGAAATCTTGCGGTTGGCTTGGGGAATGCACCTGCAAATGAGAAGATTATAGACACCCTGAATTTGCGCAAGAATCAGGCAACTCCCATGGTCAAGGAACACATCGAGTGGGCCTTGAAACAACAACAAAAACTAAACAAGATATCAAGCAGGGAATGTTTGCCATGAAAAAAATAATTAAGGGCCAGGATCATGGGAGCTCCAGGTCAGCAAATTTACATATTCCCGGCCTGCCGCTGACTATCGTCCTGATTTCACTCATGTCACTGTTGTATATCCTGCCAGCCGTGGCCCTCGATTTGCAGGCGCCGCCCCGCTCACCACTAGCAAACGACGGCATCCACGATCCCAGAGGTGAAGCGATCGAAATATTACAGGATCCGGATGAATCAATGAAAAATTTCCCCAAAGATCGACGTGGGGAAGTCGATTGGGTACAGGCCATTCAATCCGGCATTATTACCCCGCGAAAAAGTCGTACCGGGGATGAATGGGATGAGGCACTACCCATGGAAATGGATTTTGACATTATCATGAAAAATACCATGCAGATGCCCTGGGTCCGTTTCCCTCATAAACCACATACCCAATGGCTGGCCTGCAGCAACTGTCATCCAAAAATATTTATACCCCGGGAAGATGCCAACCCGATCAGTATGACCAAGGTGTTGCGCGGCGAATATTGTGGTGTCTGCCATGACAAGGTGTCATTCAGCCTTTTTATGTGCGAGCGCTGCCACAGCGTACCTCACGAAGGCTCCCCGCCGCCCTGGTGGGAAACCAGCACTACCGGGAAATAGCGCTCACTATTGAGCACTCATATTTTGATGAAATGCTCCCTGTAATACACCAACTCCTGGATTGAATCACGAATATCATCAAGGGCCTGATGACTGGAATCCTTGCTCATCCCTTTATAAACAGATGGTGACCAACGCCGCGCCAACTCTTTTAGTGTGCTGACATCGATGTGGCGATAGTGAAAGTGGCGTTCCAGATCCGGCATCCAACGAACCAGGAAACGACGATCCTGGCAAATACTGTTGCCACACATAGGAGATCTCCCAGGCGCCACATACTTTGTGAGAAACGCCAGCGTCTGCTGTTCCGCTTCTTTTTCATCACAACGGCTCTGGCGAACACGATCAACCAGGCCTGAACCGTTATGTTGCCGGGTATTCCATTCATCCATACCCGATAAAATACTTTCTTCCTGATGAATAGCGATCACTGGGCCCTCGGCAAGGACATTCAGAGCGCTATCAGTGACTATCGTTGCCATTTCAATGATATGGTCCTGATCAGGATCGAGCCCTGTCATTTCAAGATCGATCCATATCAGATTGTCGGCATCTTGTGCCATAATAGTGACTCCCTTATTTTGCAGTTCAATGGCAA
>QIGV01000154.1 GCA_003230085.1 Gammaproteobacteria bacterium | reverse complement strand
GATCGCTGTTTTCAACGACCCACAGCAACTGCGAGCGAGCAGCAGCCAATTCGCCGGCCTCCACCCTTGCCTTGGCGACTATCAGTGCAGAAAGCGCGGCATAGCCCGATTTGGGATAGGCGGAAACAATATATTCACCGCGCTTGATGATAGCTTCCTTATTATCCTGGGCCATTTCTACCAGCAGCTGATCATATTCAACGGATGCGGATTCTGCGCGGGTTTTCTGATAGTCAAACCAATAACGCCCTCCGCCTACTGCGGCTAACGTGATTACAACACCAAAAATAAGTGACTTGCCGTTTTCCTTCCACCAACTTTTAATCGCCTCAACCTGCTGCTCTTCTGTTTCATAAGCGCTCACGATAGTTTCCTCTGAATTTCATCAATATTTTCTAAATAGTCGGTCAAAGCTGTCTGGCTGATGGTCTCTTGAGGTTTCTCCCGACGCAGAAACTTGACCACAATATTACCGCACTGCGCTTCATCCTCTCCCAGAATCAGGGCCAGTGCTGCATGGCTCTTATCCGCCCGTTTCATTTGGCTCTTGAAACTTCCCCCGCTGCAGCTGACCATTACCCGTAGTCCCGATCGCCAGTCGCGTAGTGACTCGGCCAGCGCTAATCCCTGTGAGGCAAGCCCATCTCCGGCGATTACAAGGTATATATGGGGAGAAAATGCTGTGGCCTGTACGCCATCCTCCACCATTAGAGACAGCAAACGCTCCATTCCCATTGCAAAACCTGCTGCGGGCACCGGGCGCCCACCAAGATGTTGAATCAAACCATCATAGCGTCCGCCAGCGCATACCGTGCCCTGCGAACCAAGGCGATCGCTGACCCACTCAAAGACCGTTTTTTCGTAATAATCCAGGCCTCGCACCAGACGCGGATTGATTGTATAGGCCACGCCAGCCTTGTCCAGTAACTCCAGCAAATCTGCAAAATGTTGTGCGGATTCATCATCGAGACTATCCGATAGCTGGGGAGCTTCACTAATTAACGCCTGCATTGCAGGATTTTTACTGTCGAGTATACGTAATGGATTGCTATGCAGGCGGCGTTGGCTATCGGCATCCAGTTGTTCAATATGAGCCGTCATATACTCCACCAGGATATCCCGGTAGCGTGCCCGCGCCTCCAGTGAACCCAGAGAATTGAGCTGTAACTGCAAGCCCTGTATCCCCAGTTTTTTCCATAGGCGTGCAGTCATCAGAATGAGCTCAGCATCCACATCCGGTCCTGCCATGCCATACGCTTCAGCACCCACCTGAAAAAACTGGCGGTAACGACCCTTCTGGGGTCGTTCATGACGAAACATTGGGCCGCAATACCACAGGCGCTGCACCTGATTATGAATCAGACCATGCTCAATGCAGGCGCGTACGCACCCTGCTGTCCCTTCGGGTCGTAACGTCAATTGGTCACCATTCAGGTCTTCAAAGGTATACATTTCCTTTTCGACGATATCTGTAATTTCCCCGATGGTGCGCACGAACAACTCGGTCTTCTCAACCAGTGGCATACGAATTTCCGCATAGCCGTATTGATGAGCCAAATCGCGAAAATCTGACTCCAGCAACTGCCAGACAGGACTGTCCTGCGGCAGGATGTCATGCATCCCGCGGATTGCCTGTATCAATTTAGCCAATGTAATTTCCTGGATTCAATTAACGGGTTGGAGGTGCAAAGTCAGGACTCGCCGGTGGCGGCTTTGACAACAGCAACATTGATCGCTACCCGGGCATCTTTCACAGGGGTTTCTTCGTCTGCTCGCTTCTTCAGGAATTCCCGAATGGAATTTTCCAATTCATCCAGCAATTGTTCATCACTCACTTTATGATCCGGCTTACCGTTGATATACAACAGATTGGGTGAGCCACCAGTGAGCCCGATATCGGCCACTCTGGCCTCTCCCGGGCCGTTGACGACACAGCCGATGACCGCTACATCCAGTGACTCTTTTATATCCTCAAGACGCTGCTCCAGCGCATTGACGGTGGCAATGACATCAAAGCGCTGCCGGGAACAGGATGGACAGGCAACAAGGTTGATACCACGGCTGCGCAGGTGCAGACTTTTCAGCATATCAAAACCTACTTTGATTTCCTCGACAGGATCGGCGGCCAGTGAAACACGAATGGTATCGCCAATACCTTCCGCCAGTAGCATACCCATGCCGATCGCAGATTTGACGGTACCTGAGCGCAGGCTCCCGGCTTCCGTGATACCCAGGTGCAGCGGCTGATCGATCTGTCCGGCTAATTCCCGGTATGCCGCCACTGTCATAAAAATTTCGGAGGCCTTGAGGCTGACCTTGAAGTCCTGGAAATCCAGCTTGTCCAGGATGTCTACGTGGCGCAACGCCGATTCCACCATGGCCTGGGGTGTCGGTTCGCCATATTTTTGCTGTAGTTCTTTCTCCAGTGAGCCGGCATTCACACCGATACGAATCGGGATGTTGTGGTCTCGGGCACTATTCACAACAGCGCGGACGCGGTCATCACGACCGATATTACCAGGATTGATGCGCAGGCAATCGACGCCCAGTTCGGCTACCCGCAATGCAATGCGGTAATCAAAATGAATATCCGCCACCAGGGGCACGTCCACCTGACGACGGATAGCACCGAAGGCCTCGGCAGCATCCATGGTCGGTACTGATACACGTACGATGTCCGCCCCCGCATCCTGTAATGCCTTAATCTGTGCAACGGTCGCGCTCACATCACAGGTCTCGGTGTTGGTCATGCTTTGTACCGCAATGGGCGCATCGCCGCCTACTGGTACGGTGCCAACATGAATTTGTCGTGAGATACGGCGTTTAATCGGGTTGTGAGATGTCATGACTGCAGTTCGCTATTCAACCTCTTTGCCCAGTCTGAATCGGGCTACATTTTTGCGGTTATAACGTTTATGGCTATAGAGCTCACCATTGTATTCAATTTGCACGCCCGGTGCATTACCCAGCAGAATCTCGAAGGGCGCCTGTCCTTCCAGCGCACGGGTCTGCCCCGCCCTGCCCAGATTAAAATACAGGTGCTTACCGCGAGCATCCGCAATTTCTACCCAGGAATCATCAATAAACCGCAATAATAGCCGATCCAGTACCGGTGCCGGTGCCGGTGCTGAGACTGGCACTGGTGTTGGTGCTTGTTCCTGCGTTACAGGCGCAGCACTGCCACGCACTACCCGTGCATTTTCAGGAATGGGAGTTGATTCACTAAGCGACCCCGGGGCAAGACCAGTCGCCTGACGTAAGATGGCCTGCGTTGAATCAGGGCTCACGGTACGTGACTCCTGTGATCGTAGTGCGATCTGCTCGGGTTCCGTTTCGCTGGAAAAAAGCCATACCAGCAGCAAGGTTACAACACCAATGGCAACAAAAATGCCCGCCACTAACTCAAAATTAAATTGTCGGGGTCGCCGTATGCTGGAGGTTAGCTCAGCCTGCAATGATGGGGCTGCCATACCATTATTTTCAAAAGCCCTGACCAAAGGTTCAGCAGGGATACCCAGTAATCCGGCATATTTCCGCAAATAACCGCTGACAAACAGCGGTGCAGGAAAACGTTTGAAATCATTGTCCTCCAGCGCCTTGATCTGTCCCTCGGTCAACAGCAGCCTGGTCGCCACTTCCACTAGATTCAGGCCGCGTTGTTCACGCACCTCGCGCAAACGCTGTCCGGGGAATTTGTCTGAGTCGTCAGAATCCACTTCCTGAATATCGATTACGATATTGGCCATCAGCTTATCACCTTCTCGGCCTCTCTCAGCTCCGCCGAATCGGGGAAGTTGCGCCGGAGCAATTGCATATAGGCCTTGACTGCCTCAGGGTTCCTCAGCTGATTCTCAATTCTGATGATAAGCCATAAACTTTCAGCCGTAGGAAGGCTAACCTTCTCATAGCGTCGCATAAAGGTTCGCGCAGGCTCGAGCTGCTGCTGCTCAAATCTCAGCTTGGCTATTTGGAACAGAGCGACTGAACGCAGCGGATCGAACTTCAGTGCCTGAAGTAAATATGCTTCGCCATTTTCAACATCCGGGATCAGCAAGGCGCACAGAGCAGCATTCTCGTAGGCCTCTTCCGGGCGACTATAATAGGGTGATTTTGCTACTTTCAGAAATGTGTCCACCGCTTCCTGATAGCGTTTGTGTTGGCATAAAAACACCCCGTAATTATTACGCAATGAGGGATTATCAGGGGTAATGGAGAGGGCTTTGGAGAAATGCTTCTCAGCCTCTTCGTCAGAATCATAATGCTGATAAAGCAGCGCCATATAGTGATGTCCTACCGCAAGATCGGGGTCCTGTTCCAATGCGCGCTTTAGTTTTTTCAGCGCGATATCCAGATTCCCCTGCTGCATATAGCGCATACCCAGCTCGGCATTGATTTCTGCCGGTGTTCTCGGTTCATTATCTATTTCGGTGGGCTTTGAACTGCAGGCAGCAAGCGCGAGTAGCAACAGGACCAACCCGGCTATCTGTTTCCATCCTGCTGTCATGGCCGAGGACCCTGCACCACTTTCTGCATACGGTGACTGCGACTGGTGCGATCCTGAAAATTACCAACCAGCTGACCGCATGCGGCATCGATATCGTCACCGCGGGTCTTGCGGGTCATCGTCATGAGGCCGCCTGCAATCAAAATATCTCTGAACACGTCGATGACGGCGCCGCTGCTGCTGCGCAATTCCGAGCCGGGGAAATGGTTAAACGGTATCAAATTGACCTTGGAGGGTACATGCTCCAGCAATCTCAGTAGTTTATTGGCGTGGCGAGGCGTGTCATTGATGCCTGACAACATCACATATTCGAAGGTAATCTTGCGGCGTGGCTGGTTGGCGACATAACGTTTGCAGGCCGCCATCAATTCTCTGATCGGATATTTTTTATTGAGGGGCACCAACTGGTCACGCAATTCATCGTCAGGCGCATGCAGTGAAACTGCCAGGCTGACGTCGCAAACTTCGCGTAAGCGGTCAATGCCCGGTACCAGGCCTGCTGTACTCAGCGTCACACGTCGTTTGGACAAACCATAGGCATGGTCCTCCAGCATTAAGTGCAGGGCAGAAATCACATTATCAAAGTTCAGCAGTGGTTCGCCCATACCCATCAGCACCACGTTGGTGATTACTCGCTGGCTTTGACCAAAGGCCGCCAGCTCACGGTTAGCTATCCAGAGCTGCGCAATGATTTCTCCCGCACTGAGATTGCGGTTGTAACCCTGGCGCGCGGTGGAACAAAAGGTGCAGTTCAATGAGCAACCCACTTGCGAGGAAATACATAAAGTCCCGCGATCTTCCTCGGGGATAAAGACCGTCTCGATGCTGTTGCCATCCGCCAGCCGCAACAGCCACTTTCGGGTACCATCACTGGAATGCTGCGCATGGATGATCTCCGGCAAACCGATGGTGGTGTTTTCGGACAGCCGGGCACGCAGATTCTTACCCAGGTTCGTCATGGATTCATAGTCAATGACGCCAAGCTGATGAATCCATTTGAGCATCTGAGAAGCACGAAAGGACTTCTCACCCTGTTGGGAGAAGAAGGCCTCCATCGCGTGGCGATCCAGATTAAGCAGGTCCGTCTTGGTCAATTTTTTATTTCCAAACTCTCATCGTGTTCTAGGGCAGATTTCCCGTTCCGAAAAGAAAAACTCAATCTCCGCCCGAGCGGTTTCGGGTGCATCCGAGCCGTGAACTGAATTTTCTTCAACATTATTCGCAAACAGTGCCCTGATCGTACCCGGGGCTGCATCAGTAGGATTGGTGGCACCCATCAACTCACGATTTTTGGCAATGGCGCCTTCACCCTCCAGCACCTGAATCATCACCGGCCCGGAAGTCATGAATGAAACCAGGTCATTATAAAATGGCCGTTCTTTATGGACTGAATAAAAACCTTCTGCCTGTTCCTGGCTGAGGTGGGTCATTCTGGCTGCGATAATTGTCAAACCAGCGTCTTCAAACTGGGCATAGATTCTGCCTATAACGTTTTTTGCGACTGCATCGGGTTTGACTATGGATAGGGTACGTTCAATTGCCATTTATTTTGCTCCGTCAATATTAAAAACCCCGCGACTGCGGTTGTGAAATCGGCATGCATTGTAACGTTTTAGGGAGTGGCTGGCAACGTCCAGCCACTCCAGAAAGGCCGGATAAATCCGTGATAATTCAACTCTTTTCGTTAATCTATAAGATCAGGCCACCCCCACGATGGCCATAGCACCAATGTGAGCCGACAACACACTCATTTCAGCCATGCGGGGGCATCTGCCGGGGCATTGAACACAAAGTCCCCATCCAGGCCTGCCAGCACACGGGCGTCACGTTGATACAGGTCTTTTTTGAATGCCACGACTGCGCCATTGAGATCGACATTGACAGTCCAGTAAAGCAGCAGGACAGGTATCGATTGAGGCAAGCGGACAGTCTGCCGCTTCAAAGTGTCAACTGCGGCCATGATTTTCTCCAAATTCCATTTTTCACTGTCCTGCAACAGCAGTTCCGCAAACCGGTAAGGATTGTCGACGCGAATACAGCCGGAACTAAATGCGCGGCTATTGCGTGCAAATAATTCCTTGCTTGGTGTGTCATACAAGTAGATAAAATGGGGATTGGGGAACATGAATTTAACGCGCCCCAGGGCATTGTTAGGCCCAGGATCCTGGCGCAGCATGTAAGGGAATTTTTTTGCTGAAACAGACTCCCAGTCGATACTCGTCCGATCGACCTCATCCCCACTGAAAGTGAGGACCCTGATGCGTTTCTTCGCCAGGTAACCTGGATCCTTCCTGATCCGGGGAAGAATATCTTTTTCCAGCATGGTCGGCGGAATGGTCCAGGTCGGGTTTAAATCCAGGTAAGTCATGTCCTCACGAAACACCGGTGTCTTGCGAAAGGGCGTACCGATCTGGGCACGTTCATCCCACACGATTTTACCATCCCGGTACAGGCTTGCTCTAAAACCGGCTAAATCGACGATGACGTAGGTGTCGGGAATTTCCTGAGAAACCCAGCAGGCACGTTCAAGATTCACGCGTATCTGATCAATGTGCGCCGTGACGGGAATATTCATTTCCGCCAGCGTCTGTTTGCCAATGATACCGTCTGGCTCCAGACCATGACGCCCCTGGAAACGAATGGTGGCAGCCTTGAGCGGCTCGTCATAATGTTCACTATTACTGTCGGCGCCCGCATCCAGGTCACCGCTCGCGACCAGACGTTGCCTGATCACGGGTACGCGCGCATCCATCATATCCGGCCTCAAGGTCGGCCCTGCCGCGACCACGGGCCAGCCACCCGCGTCTCGTATTGCCTTGTACTTAGCCAATGCTTTTTTCAAACTACTATAAATAGGTAATTGCGGCACCAGGGCATCCAGCCAGTCGTCAAAAGCGGGAGAATCAATGACGGCCTGCAGCTCTATCAGCGGATCCTGGCCCTTAAACGAACGCGCAAGGTTCCAGTCGGGATCAAGTTTTTCCGGATCAACCTTGCCAAAGCGGAGGTGATAAGCATAGCGGGCCAAAGCTTCAGTGAGCATCAGATCAAAATCTGCCTGTTGCGCGGGCGACAACGCCCCTCTGGATTGCGCCTCCAATGTCTTTTGAATCTGGCTGGCATGGTAATCGGATGGTGTAAGGCCTTCTTCAGCGCTGGCTAATATACGCCGGGAAAACGCGTGGATATTTTCCTCACGACCCGTCCAGGCCAGATGATAGCCACGACGCTTGTAGAAGGCCGGTAGAAAATGAGTACTCTCGATCCGGGCACCTAGCAGCACCAGGTGACCATTATCGACCAGGGTGTTGAGGCGAGACTGGATGAACGTCGTGTCGGATTCTGTCTCGGATTCTACCTGGGCTGTGGCGATACAACTCCATGAAACAAGCAGGCAGATCGCCCATATCTGGATCAAGTATCTAAATTTGCTTACAGCAAACACTGGATTTCCTCCCGTCTTATGCCATGATGCCGCTGGCGACTCAAGTCTGAGGTAACCAAATAACATGTCTCGTTATCTCCCTCTCCCTGTGGGAGAGGGTTGGGGTGAGGGGATCAAGAATAGGTAACGCATTATATTATTTATCCCCTCATCCTAGCCTTCTACCCCTCAAGGGGGTACTGAAAAGAGTCCCTGTGGAAGAAGGGACAGCAGTGATAACATGCATCTATTCTAGAGTCCCGGATTTTAACTATACCACGACCCGCCAACTGGATTTTTACCACACACACACGATGTTGAATCTGTCCATTGTCTATCACGATGGTAAGGACTACATACCGCAGGCACTGGAGAAAATAAACCACTTCCTCAGTGATTTCCGTACGGGTGATATTCATGCCATCAATCCCGGTGTGCTGGATATTCTCCATGCGCTTCACACCCAACTGGGCGGTGAAGGGACTTTTGAAATTATCTCCGCCTACCGGTCACCGAAGACCAACACGCTGTTACGCGAGAATGGCAAGGGGGTGGCAAAAAATAGCCTGCACATGCAGGGCAAAGCGATTGACGTTCGTCTGCGCGGTGTTGATAGCGCCCGGCTGCGTGACGCTGCAATTAAGCTGGGCCGTGGGGGGGGTGGGATACTATAAAGACTCGGACTTCGTCCACATCGATGTTGGACGTGTCAGAACCTGGTAGATCAGAGGAAAACCGGGGTCACAGAAAAACCGGGGTCAGACTTTAGTTTCTAAAGAAACTGAAGTCTGACCCCGGTTTTTCTGTGACCCCGGTTTTCTGTAGATTCTTTCCTTACAGATCCGTTGGCTTTGTAGGGATCCTTTAATCCTTTTCTTCGATCCATGCCATCTGTATGGCTTCCAGGATTTTTTCGCCACAGTGTCCGACATCATCATCGAACTCGGCCAACTCTCGCACCCACTGCGCCAGCTCTACGAAGTTGATTTTCATGGGATCCACATCGGGATGTGCTTCATCGAGTGTAATGGCAATTTCCAGTGAATCAGTCCATTTCAGTCCCATGCCGGTCCTCCATTAATTTTTCTCTGAAACCAGGTTGAGGGTGTATTTGGGAATCTCAATGATCAGATCTTTGTCGCCTACGATGACCTGACAACTCAGCCGGGAGTCAGGATCGAGACCCCATGCCTTATCCAGCATATCATCTTCATCTTCATCGCTGGGCGCCAGGGTTTCGCCACCTTCACGGACGTAGATATGGCAAGTAGTGCAGGCACACGATTTTTCGCAGGCATGTTCGATTTCAATACCATGCTGCAGTGCAGCATCACAAATGCTGATACCTGACTCAACCTCGAAGGCATCACCTTCGGGACAAATTTCCTCATGGGGTAGAAAAATCAGCTTTGGCATGTCTTTACTCAGAGAATTCGTTTACTTTATGCCCGGTCAGGGCATCATGGATGCTGGCATTCATACGCCGTTCTGCAAATTCTGAACTCACCCGGTCCAGCACGGTCATCGCTTTCTTGATGGCGAGGTAATCCTTTCCCTGGCGCACTGATTGTAATGCATCCAGGGCAGTATCAATTCGAGCACGTTCTACGCTAGATAACAGCTGTTCACCATTTTCGTTGAGCGCCACCTGAAGAACATTGAAGGCGCGTTCCGCTTCAACCTGGTATTCACGCAAGCGACGAATATTGACATCATCACTGGCATGAGTGAGAGAGTCACGCAGCATTTTTTCAACCTCTCCATCACTCAATCCATAGGAAGGCTTAACGACGATGCCAGTCTCAACGCCGGTGCTCTGCTCTTTTGCCGACACACTCAGTAAACCATCGGCATCAACCTGAAAAGTTACCTGTATATGCGCCGCACCAGCCACCATCGGAGGAATACCCTGGAGTTCGAAGCGCGCCAGGGAGCGATTATCTCTAACCAGTTCCCGCTCACCCTGCACCACATGAATAGCCATAGCAGTCTGACCATCCTTGAAAGTAGTAAATTTCTGTCCCCGCGTCACCGGTATTGTGGTATTGCGGGGAATCAGTTTTTCAACTAAGTCGCCCATGGTTTCAATCCCCAGCGAAAGCGGTATCACATCCAGTAGCAGCATGTCATTGTCAGGTTTATTCCCCGCTAATATGTCGGCCTGGATGGCGGCACCAATGGCCACTACCTTGTCAGGGTCGATATCGACATGGGGTTCGCAGTGAAAAAATTTGCCGGCCATCTCACGGACGAGGGGAATGCGGGTGGAACCACCTACCATTACGACTTCACAGATGTCACGCAATTCGATACCGGCATCGCGCAATACCCTTTTGCAGGGTGCTAATGTTCTGTGAATAATAGGTTTGATCTGCTCGGCAAACTCTGCACGGTTCATCTGGCCGTGCCAGTCAGTGCCATCGGGACGTCTGATGGTAAGCTCAACACTGTCCTGCTCAGTCAATAATTCCTTTGCGACCCTGGCATGATACATCACTTCCTGCAAGCGTTTATGATCGGCATCAGCACCAATATCGGCCTGTTCCAACAGCCATTCGGCAATAGCCCTGTCGATGTCATCGCCACCCAGCGCCGAATCTCCCGCCGTTGCAAGCACTTCAAAAACACCTTTACTGAAACGCAATATTGAAATATCGAAGGTGCCACCACCTAAGTCATAAATGGCATGAATACCTTCTGCACCCTGATCAAGACCATAGGCTATCGCTGCGGCGGTGGGCTCATTCAGAAAACGCAGCACCTTCAAGCCCGCCAAATGTGCCGCATCCTTGGTCGCCTGGCGCTGCGCATCATCAAAATAGGCGGGGACAGTGATCACTACACCGTCAAGCGGCCCCTCCAGTGTCTGTTCAACACGGACTTTCAACGCCTTGAGTATTTCAGCCGAAACTTCCACCGGGCTAAAATCACCCGCTACCGTCTTGATCCGAGGCATGCCGCGCTCAGCATGAACGAATTCATAAGGGAATTTGTTGGCCAGTGTTTGAATGTCTTCCACACCACGCCCCATAAATCGCTTCACCGAACTAATCGTATTCAGGGGGTCATCATGAATGAACTGCTGATTTGTAAGCCCGACTAGCGGGCTACCATCTGCTCGATAGCGAACCACGGAAGGTAACAGGTGCTGCCCGAGTTCGTCACCAATGGTCGCGGCGACCTCCTCCATTACTGTGGCAACCAGGGAATTGGTAGTGCCGAGATCTATTCCGGCAGCACGGCGGTGCGGTAATGTAGAGGGTGCTTCACCCGGTTCACTGATTTCAAATAATGCCATTTAATTACTCAATATAATTATTATTCGAGCATTTCCTCGATATCCCGGACTTCTTCCAGCAATCGGTAGAGAAATTGTAGTTCATTATAATGCTTGTGTGCCGAATTGAGCAGTCCGCTGTCATCTGCAACATCCAGCTCCTTCGATACTGTCGTCTGTAATGTACTGATATTCTCTGTTATCTCGCTCAGTAGTTGTGCCAGCTCTTTCCGAGGTCCCTGAGCAATTTGAATTTCCGCAACCATTTCACGCAGTTCAATCTGCCTGGCCAGAAATTCCGGGTCCGGAGAAGCGGCCTTATCCTGGGTATCAATGCCCTTTAGTGTAAGTAGATAATGAATACGCGACAATGGGTTCTTCAGTGTCTGGTAAGCCTCATTGATATGCGCGGACATCTGGACTGATAACTTCTTTTCCTGGCTGGTTGCATTGGCGTATTTATCCGGATGCACCGCGGATTGCATTTCCCGGAAGCGCGCCGTAAGGTCCGCGCTGGTAATATGATAGGAAATGGGCAGGCCAAACAGGGTAAAAAAATCTTTAGACAGAAGTGACTGCATTCATCCTTGCTGACAGGAGTCTGAAGCTGGTGTACGACCTCATACCGCTCGTGTTATATCCAATCGTGACGTATCAGAAAACCCTTGATGAATGGCCTTGGCATCAGACATTGAAGCTTTCCCCACAGCCGCAGGCATCCTTGACATTGGGATTGTTGAATTTAAAACCTTCGTTGAGTCCTTCACGGGAAAAATCCAGCTCTGTCCCATCAAGATAAATCAGGCTCTTGGGATCAACAATGACCTTAACATCCCGGTCCTCAAACACGATATCCTCTGGCTCTACCTGATCAAAGACTTCCAGAACATAGGCGAGCCCTGAACAACCCGATGTCTTCACAGCGAGGCGAATACCACTACCCTTGCCCCGTTTTTTCAAAAAACCTCTGACATGTTCAGCAGCTGTATCTGTCAATGTAATACCCATAGGCTTACCAATATTACCCTTTGTACTGTGAGAGTGAGGCAGGCACTTTTATGCCTCACTCTTCTTTTGATAATCGGCTATAGCAGCCTTGATGGCGTCTTCTGCCAAAACCGAGCAATGGATCTTGACCGGAGGCAACGCAAGTTCCTCAGCGATTTCGCTATTCTTGATCTGAGTCGCTTCTTCCAGAGTCTTGCCTTTAACCCATTCTGTCAGCAGTGAGCTGGACGCAATCGCCGACCCACAGCCATAGGTCTTGAATTTTGCATCCTCAATCACACCATTATCACTGACCTTGATCTGCAATTTCATCACATCACCACATGCGGGTGCGCCAACCATGCCTGTCCCGATCGAGAGGTCATCTTTATCAAATGTCCCAACATTGCGTGGGTTCTCGTAATGATCCAGTACCTTTACACTGTAAGCCATAACACTGTACTCCTTGATAAAATCTTGTTAACCATTAATGTGCTGCCCATTCCACAGTTGAGAGATCAATGCCTTCCTTGTACATGTCCCACAAAGGTGAAAGCGCTCGCAGTTTGTCTACCTTTCCACGTACTGTCTTAACAACGAAATCAACATTCTCGGTAGTTGTGAAGCGACCCAATGAAAAGCGAATGGAACTGTGCGCAAGTTCATCTTCGCGACCCAGTGCCCGCAAGACATAGGAGGGCTCAAGACTTGCCGATGTACACGCTGACCCTGATGATACCGCCATATCCTTGAGCGCCATGATCAGGGACTCTCCTTCAACAAAATTAAAACTGATATTCATATTGCCAGGCACCCGCTGCTCCAGATCGCCATTAAGATAGACTTCCTCAATATCTTTCAATCCATTCCACAAGCGGTTGCGCAATTTCATCAGGCGGGCATTTTCCTCTACCATTTCTTCTTTGGCGATACGGAAAGCCGCTCCCATGCCAACGATCTGGTGGGTTGCCAGGGTCCCCGATCGCATACCACGTTCGTGGCCGCCACCATGCATCTGTGCCTCGAGCCGAACTCTCGGCTTGCGGCGAACATAGAGTGCGCCGATGCCTTTGGGACCATAGATTTTATGGGCAGAGAATGACATCAGATCCACTTTTAGTTTTTCCAGGTCGATCGGCACCTTACCCGCACTCTGGGCCGCATCACAATGGAACAGGACGCCCCGCTCCCGAGTGATTTCGCCAATCGCCTCGATATCCTGGATAACGCCCACTTCATTATTCACGTGCATGATGGAAACCAGAATTGTGTCATCACGTATTTCGGCCTTGAGCTTCTCGAGATCAAGCAGGCCGCTGTCCTCTGGTGTAAGGTAGCTTACCTCAAACCCCTCACGTTCCAACTGACGACAACTGTCAAGCACTGCCTTGTGCTCTGTCTTGGACGTGATGATATGTTTGCCTTTTTTCCGATTAAAATGGGCTGTTCCCTTGATGGCAAGGTTATCCGATTCCGTAGCGCCAGAGGTCCAGATAATTTCCCGGGGATCGGCATTAAGCAAATCGGCTACATGACCGCGTGCTTTATCTATTGCAGCCTCAGCATTCCAGCCAAAGGTGTGGGAACGGGAGGCGGCATTACCGAAGTTTCCGTCCATTGTCAGGCAGCCCATCATTTCTTCTGCCACACGCGGATCAACTGGCGTTGTTGCGGCATAATCCAGATAGATCGGGTATTTTAATTCGCTCATACGACTCACTGTTTATTTAATAATGTTGAACCAAATTCATCTAGTGTCTACGACGAGTAATATGCTGCTGACATAGATCCCATGCTATCGATATGCCGTTCCAAAGCAGAAATCAGAGTATCAATATCCGCTACGGTATTTTGTTTGCCCAGACTAATGCGTATAGCACAACGCGCGACGTCCGGGTCTACTCCCATTGCCAGTAATACATGGCTGGGTTCTGTGCTACCACTGGCACAACTGGACCCACTCGATACCGCGATGCCATCCTGGTCAAGCATCATCACTGCAGTCTCTCCATCTAAACCCGGCAACGCAATGCAGACCGTGTTGGGTATACGATGCGCCTGGTCAGCAAATAACACCACGCCATCCAGGGTGCGCAGGCACGATTCAAGATAGTTTCTCAGCACGTCCATCTGGGCTTGATACGACTCCAGTTGCCTGAGCGCCAGATCTGCCGCCGCACCAAAGCCAACAATACCGGCAACATTTTCTGTTCCAGAGCGCATACCGTTCTCTTGCCCACCACCGTGTATTTGCGCTGCCAGATCCAGTGATTTACTCACCACCAGAGCGCCCACGCCCTTCGGACCATATAACTTGTGCGCTGAAAGACTCATCATATCTACCTCACTGGCAACAAAGTCCACCTTAATCTTCCCCACAGCCTGTGCTGCATCGCTGTGAACAAGGGCGCCATGTTCATGGGCGCATCTACTGATCATGCCAATATCCTGAATCACACCGGTTTCATTATTGGCCATCATTACTGAAACCATTCCCGCGCCCTCTTCAAGGACACCTTCCAGCGCAGTCCGGCTAACTCGACCATCTTCATCGACAGCGATGGTCTTCATCTTTTTACCACACTGCTGCTGGTATAATGCCGGCGCCAACACTGAGGGATGTTCAATGGCGCTTACTGCGGTACAGGTTGATTCCCGATGACACGGCCATCCCTTTACTGCGAGGTTGTTCGCCTCACTGGCACCGCTGGTAAAAATTATCTGCGACGGCTGAGCATTTACCAGCGCGGCAACCTGCTCTCGCGACTGATCCAGTGCTGCTCGCGCAATCCGGCCCTGGCTATGCCGGCCTGACGGATTCCCGAACTGTTTACTCAAATAAGGCAACATCTCTGCCAGCACCTCATCGGCGACTGGAGTGGTTGCGTTGTAATCCATGTAAACAGTCATTCATGCCTTGACAGCTTGTATGCTGTGAGTTGAATCTATTGGCTGATCGACCCTGCAGCAACCATCGGAACAAACCCCTGACCTTTTTGCCGGCTATCCTGTCGCGCGCTAACTTCACGAACCTCACGACGCTCGACAAGATCACCCAGACTGATGTTAGTGAGAAAATCCTGAATCTGCTCACTCAAATCTGCCCACAGCTCATGCGTCAAGCAAGGCTCGTCATCCTGACAGTTGGCCAATCCTCCACAACGTCTGGCGTCGACATGTTCATTGATGGCATTGATGACTTCGGAAATAGAGATTTCCTTGGAATCCCGACTTAAACGATAACCGCCACCCGGTCCACGCGCGCTGGAGACAAGGCCCTGTCGGCGTAATTTGGCAAACAACTGTTCAAGATAGGATAGAGAAATCCCCTGCCGCTGAGAAATATCTGCCAGAGGCACTGGCGCTTCCTGTGCATGCAGTGCCAGATCAAGCATGGCGGTTACTGCGTAACGACCTTTGGTAGTCAATTTCATGGTGTTAATGCCTTTTAATTTAATAATACTGAATGAATATAGTTACATTCTACATTCCCGATCATTTTAGTCAACTATTATTATCGTGCGTTGGCCCGATTACCTTACCATTTTCCTCTATTTTTGTAGTGTTATCAACAGAATCAACTTCATAAATGTCCAGATCCGGGAGTGGCGTCACATCAATATCAACTCCTAATGATTTGATTTTACTGCTCATTTGTTCTATTTTATCATCCATTGCATGGATATGGTCGAGCAGGCAATTCACCGCATGGGCCACCGGATCCGGCATGTCGCTGGACGACCCGTAGGCATCGAACCCGATCTTTTTAGCGAATGCCACGCGGCGGTTATCCAGCTCTGATCGGGTCGCCTGTACCACATGACCTGGCACACCGACGACTGTCCCGCCTGGCGGCACATCCTTGATGACCACAGCGTTTGATCCGATGCGCCCACCTTCGCAGATGGTAATCGGTCCCAGTACCTTGGCCCCTGCACCGATAATCACATTTTTTTCCAGGGTAGGATGACGTTTGCCTTTATTCCAGCTGGTCCCACCCAGAGTGACACCATGGTACAAGGTGCAATCATCACCAATCTCGGCAGTTTCGCCGATCACCACCCCCATACCGTGGTCAATAAAAAAACGCCGTCCGATTTTTGCGGCCGGGTGTATCTCAATCCCCGTCAGCAGTCTGGATAGGGACGAAATCACACGCGCCAGCCATTTCAGGCGATAGCCCCACAGCTTATGATAGAGGCGATACAACAACAGGGCATGGGTACCCGGATAGGTCGTCAAGACCTCGAAGGTGTTGCGTGCGGCCGGATCACGCTCAAAGACGCAATTGATATCCTCTCTAATTCGTTTAAACATAGACAATCCTGCATAAAAGTGGAACCTGAAATTAATGGCACTTACTTACTCTAACCCTTTCCTTGCAAGACCTCGGTGCCCCGTGAGGGTTCCGTAAAAACCCCCTCTCCCACGGGGAGAGGGTTGGGGTGAGGGGATTTGTTGGTGAATATTCTTACAGTAAGTGCCAATAGAGCCTGATTACTATATTAAACTTTGTGCCCTTGCATTGGAAATTCAACGGCGGGTCATGAAAATAGTTACAAATGCCCCCTTATTTCATAACTTTTCCCGCATAGCCATTTGCCGCTGTATTGCCGTCAAAATACCTCGCAATATATTTATTTCATTATCGTCCGGGTGAAGACGGTTATATAAACGCCGCAAGCGGCGCATCAACTGGCGGGGATTTTCGGGGTTCAGGAACTCAATCTCCACTAATACCTCCTCCAGATGTCGATAGAAACGCTCCATTTCTGCAGCAGAAACAACTGCTCTGGCATCAGGCATCAGGGGCACATCAGACGCAAGCGCCGCCATTCGTAGTTCATAGGCAACCACCTGGACGGCAGCGGCAAGATTCAATGACTGAAAATCGCTACAGGCTGGAATCATCAGTTGGTAATGGCAGCGATCAAGCTCGCGGTTACTCAATCCGGAATGTTCTGCGCCAAATAAAACGGCGATATCACCAGTACTGCCCTCTTCCCTGACTCGCCGGACACAGTCCCGGACATCCAGACAGGGCAGGCCGATAGTCCTGTCACGATTACTAGCGCCGATTACCCAGTGACAATCTGCCAGGGCCTCATCAAGAGTCACCGTCACCACACTATTCCCCAGCAAGTCATCCGCGCCTGAAGCTCTAGCGGTGGCATCAGCACTGGGGAATTTCTGTGGATTGACTAAGTACAACTGCGACAAGCCCATGTTTTTCATGGCGCGTGCAACTGCGCCGATGTTGCCCGGATGTGTGGTATTAACCAATACGATTCTAATTTTTGAGAGCATTGTCACAGCCAATATTAACTGTTCTTTTCAGAATATCCGAATTTATACTTGCAACTGACAACTTTAAACTTGTACCTTGTATCTTTTGGCTAATTTTTTCACATGCACCCACTTCTTAACATCGCAGTCAAGGCATCCCGCGCCGCGGGCAATGTCATCATCAAATATATGGACCGTGTCGAGAGCCTCACCATCACCAGCAAAGGGAAGAACGACTATGTCAGTGAGGTTGACCGCCAGGCAGAGGCGGAAATCATTCACATTATTCACAAGGCATACCCGCAACATGGCATTCTTGCTGAGGAAGGCGGCTTCCTCAAGGACGGGATCCTAAACAATGACACCCAAAAGGATAACGACTATTTGTGGATCATCGATCCGCTGGATGGCACCACCAATTTTCTCCACGGCTTCCCGCAATTCGCTGTTTCCATTGCCCTGACACACAAAGGTGTACTGGACCAGGCCGTGATCTTTGATCCAGTCAGCAATGAAATGTACACCGCCTCGCGGGGATGTGGCGCCTTTCTGAATGACAAGCGCATCCGTGTCAGCAAGGCTAAACATCTTGAGGGCGCATTACTGGGAACAGGGTTTCCATTCAAACAACACCAGTATGTCGATTGCTATTTACAGATGTTCAAAAGCCTCATGCTACAAACAGCCGGCATCCGACGTGCAGGTTCAGCTGCACTGGATCTTGCCTATGTCGCCAGCGGTCGGTTGGACGGATTCTGGGAGATCGGCCTGAAACCCTGGGATCTGTCAGCCGGCGTACTCCTGATCGAGGAAGCCGGCGGCCTGGTCACCGATTTCAACAATAATACTGAATACATGAAGAGTGGCAATATCATCTGCGGCAATCACCGGATGCACCAGGCGATACACCAGGCGATACAACCCTTCCTATCAAAGGAACTGTTCCAATAGAGGAGCGGCCTTCTTAGATCTGACACCTGAGATTTCAGGCTTTGCGCCTTGCTGCCGATACGCTGGCAAAGGCGCACACGATGTCAGAATCACTCAAAAACCACATAATTTCGAAAAACCATTGCAGGACTCAGGAATTCATGATGCAGGAGTCACTGGAGAATATGGTCGAATTTTCCCTGATGATGAGCCACTCCTGTGATCCAGGCTGCGTTAAGATCCTGTCCATCACTACCCCCTGCGGGGTGCCAGGCAGTGACATAGCTGCGCCTGCACAACGGCCATCATCCATTAAGCAAGCAACGATAATTCCCTTTCCGGTTCGCGGATAATTCACTCGAAAAAAGAACTATTGCTTTTTTTTACCATTCAGGTAATTCTTGTCTGTTCACAGTTTACAAATAACGATGGATTTGAATTACCGTGCCCGACGCAAAACTACCCTTTCTTATTGAACCGGGTGAACTGGCAACCCAGCTAGACACTCCCGGCCTACTCATTGTTGATCTCTCCGACGCGCCATTATACGCCCAGCATCATATCCCCGGTGCGGTATGGTTAGAGTATCCAAAGCTCCTGCATAGCCACCCTCCGGTGATGGGGCTACTGCCAAATGAAGATGATTTAAGCAAGGTCTTGTCCACCCTGGGGATCACACCACAAACACATGTGATTGCCTATGATAGCGAAACCAACAACAAGGCCTGCCGATTTTTGTGGACGCTGGATGTCGCCGGTCATCAAAACTTTTCTCTACTGAACGGTGGCCTCAGTGCGTGGACAAAAGAAGGTTATCCCGTCAATGACGAGGCTGTCACGGTCCAGGCTTCGGAATACCCTGTCCACTACCATGATGAACACTGCGTTGATAAAAGCTATATCCTGAGCCATCTGAATGATTCCGGCGTTGTTATTCTTGATACCCGCACCCCGGCGGAGTATGCCGGGACGGACAAACGCGCCTACCGGGCTGGGCACATCCCCAATGCCGTCAATGTAGAATGGACACAGGCGATCGACCGTCAGAACAACATGAAGCTCAAACCGGCCGAGGTGCTCAGCGCCCTCTATGAAGCCGCTGGGGTGACGCCTGACAAGGAAATTATCGTCCATTGTCAAACACACCAACGTTCCTCCCATACCTATATCGCGCTAAAATCTCTGGGTTTTCCCCACATCAAAGGCTATCCGGGCTCCTGGTCTGAGTGGGGAAATGATCCGGATACGCCCATAGAATAAAGCAATTATCCCCTCCAGATTGACTGTGAAATTAGCAGCCAAGGCCTCTCATACCCCAATGATGCAGCAGTATCTGCGCATCAAACGGGAAGTTCCCGACATGCTGGTGTTCTATCGCATGGGAGATTTCTACGAATTATTCTTTGAAGATGCACGTAAAGCATCAACATTGCTGGACATCACACTCACAGCACGCGGCCAGTCCGCCGGTGAACCTATTCCTATGGCGGGTATACCCTATCATGCGGCCGATACTTATCTAGCCAGGTTGGTGGCCAAGGGAGAATCCGTTGCCATTGTCGAGCAGGTCGGTGATCCGGCAAAAAGCAAAGGCCCTGTCGAACGCAAGGTGGCGCGTATCGTCACGCCGGGCACAGTCACCGATGAGGCCTTGCTGGATGAACGCAGCGATAATCTGCTATGCGCCATACACCAACATCAAGACACCTTTGGCCTGGCAACCCTGGACCTCACCAGCGGGCGCTTCCTGCTTCAGGAAGTTGGAGACATCCAGGCGCTGGGTGATGAACTTGAACGCATCAAACCGGCAGAGCTGCTGCTGGACGAAGACAGTCCCGCACGCTCACAGATGGAACACCATCGGGGAGTACGGCCTTTGCCTCCATGGCATTTCGATCCGGACAGCGCCACCCGCCTGCTCACCGATCAATTCGGCACCCAGGACCTACGGGGATTTGGTTGTGATGATTTTCCGATTGCCGTCATGGCTGCGGGATGTCTATTGCAATACGCCCATGATACGCAGCGTGCGCGCCTACCCCATATCCAGGCTATCCAGATTGAGCACCGTGATGACGCCTTGATCATTGACGCCACCAGTCGCCGTAACCTGGAGCTTGAAAACAATCTGTCTGGAGGACGTGAATATACCCTGGCCTGGATCATGGACCGTACCGCTAACCCGATGGGCAGCCGCCTGCTGCGGCGCTGGATCAACCGTCCGTTGCGTGACCGGCAGTGTTTACGAGAACGCCTCCACAGCATCGCAACACTGATTGAGACCCGCGACTATCTAATCGTCCATGACACGATGCGCGGCATCGGCGATATCGAGCGACTCCTGGCACGGGTAGCACTCAAGTCTGCACGCCCCCGCGACCTGACAACATTGCGGGATGCCCTGGGTCACCTCCCTTCACTACAAGACATGTTAGCGCATCTGGATTCTCCGCTATTGCAAAGACACCGCGAATCCCTGGGCCACTATCCTGCGCTGCATCAATTATTGAAAAGCGCCATCATCGAATCACCGCCCGTATTGATCCGTGATGGCGGCGTGATCGCAAAAAGTTATGATGCGGAACTGGATGAATTCCGTGCCCTGAGTGAAAATGCAGGACAATATCTACTGGATCTTGAACAACGTGAGCGGGAACGCACCGGCATTACCGGACTCAAGGTCAGCTATAACCGAGTCCATGGCTACTATATTGAGATCAGCCGCCTTCAGACTGATAAAGTACCGCCAGACTATATGCGCCGCCAAACCCTGAAAGGTGCCGAGCGTTACATCACCCCAGAGCTGAAAACCTTTGAAGAAAAAGCGCTCAGTGCAAGGGAACGGGCGCTGGCCAGGGAAAAAGCACTCTACGATGAACTCCTTGATAAGCTATTGCCGCATCTGGCAGCGCTGCAACAAACCGCGACAACCCTGGCACAGCTGGATGTCCTGGCAAACCTCGCCGAACGAGCAGAGACCCTGGACATGAACCCGCCCGAGCTCACTGATAACGGCGGTGTTGTTATTGAGGGTGGCCGTCACCTGGTGGTTGAGCAAGTCCAGGAAGAGCCATTTACCCCCAATGACTGCTTGCTGGATGAGACGCAGCGCATGCTCATCATCACGGGTCCTAACATGGGTGGCAAATCCACCTACATGCGCCAGACAGCACTCATCACGATATTGGCCTGTATGGGCAGCTACGTCCCCGCACGGCGAGCAGTCATCGGGCCTCTGGACAGGATATTTACCCGCATCGGCGCATCGGATGAATTGGCTAGCGGACGCTCAACTTTCATGGTGGAGATGACCGAAACCGCCAACATCCTGCACAATGCCACTGAAAACAGCCTAATCCTGATGGACGAGATTGGTCGCGGCACGAGTACTTTTGACGGCCTGTCACTGGCCTGGGCCTGTGCGGCCTATCTGGCCCATGAAATTCGTGCCTACACCCTGTTCGCCACCCATTATTTCGAGTTGACCGCTCTGCCGGAAATGATCGAAAGTATTGCCAATATACATCTGGACGCCGTCGAGCATGGTGACCGCATCGTCTTTCTCCACGCCGTCAAACCGGGGCCAGCCAACCAGAGTTATGGCCTGCAAGTCGCCGCACTGGCTGGCATCCCGGGCCATGTCATTGATGAGGCGAAAAAACGCCTGCGCCAGCTCGAGGAGACTTCCAGCAAACAGATGGGAAATACCCCGGATGAACAGATTTCCCTGTTCGACACCGCGACGACTCACCCCCTGATCACAGCACTGTAATCGCTGGACCCCGATACGCTGACCCCCCGTCAGGCGCTCGACGCCCTGTATCACCTGAAAACACTTGCCGGAAATGAATAATCTTTGCAAACCGCAGAACTCCATCCGGATTGACGTGCCCTTCCCCACCGTCATGCCGGGCCTGACCCGGTATCCATGTTCGTTCAGGCCACTGGATTCCGGGTCTCCGCAAAGCTCCGCCCGGAATGACGACATTCACAGCACCAAAAGCAGGCTCTTTAGGCAAGCTGCGGGGAATTAAAACCCTCTGAGATTTAGGCCTGTAAATGTTGGCGTCGTGAAGCAATAGCGATTAACATATAGCCATTCTGAACAGATAGGACACAGGAGAATTCCATGACATTTGTCGTCACCGAAGAATGTATTAAATGTAAATATACTGATTGCGTCGAAGTCTGCCCGGTGGATTGCTTTCATGAAGGGCCTAATTTTCTTGTCATCGATCCCGATGAATGTATCGACTGTACCCTGTGCGAACCGGAATGCCCGATAGAAGCTATACATGCCGAGGATGATGTGCCTGATCACCAGAAAGAGTACACTCAGCTCAATGCTGATCTTGCTAAAATCTGGCCTGTTATTACCGAGCAAATAGATCCGCCGCCTGACGCTGACGAATGGGCGGAAGTCAAAGACAAACTCCAATATCTTGAACGGTGAACGATTAGCGTCAGCTCTCACAATCATCCACCCGTTATCATGGTCCCCTACGATGGGGACCCGGTCGCGCAACTTGCACAACACCTGATTGAGACCCAGGCCGGGCAGCTGCCTGACCTTTCCCACTGCATCATTCTGCTAACGGAACCTTCCGCCGCACCACACCTGCGAAAAATACTGCTCGATATCAGCCGCGCACACGGCTATGAAGCCCTGCTGGGTCCGCGCATCACCACCTTGCGTGCCTGGCTCGATGATTTTATCCCCTCCTCTGCACCAATAATCAGTGACTACGCGCGTGAGTTGATGTTGCTTGAGGCATTGCAGGGGCATCCCGATATTGGTAGAGACGGTAATCCCTGGGTACTTGCAGAAAGTCTTATCACACTGTTTGATGAACTCACCCTGCATGAAATCGCCATAACAGAGGATAGCGATCACTTTAGCAAACAGTTGGCCGAGGCCTATGGAGTCAACCACCAGTCCATCGCGGCACAGTCCCGCGAGGCGGTCTTCGTACACAGCCTCTGGCAGGCATGGTGTCAGCAGCACCGTGATGAACAGATACAGGACAGCCGTCAGTCCTATCTGGAAAAACTCATGACCAACATGCAACACATTCCGTCGAATATGCATTTCTATCTGGCGGGTTTCGATAGCCTGGTCCGGGGTGAGGCGCTGTGGGTGCGGACGATGATCGACAAACATCAGGCCACGCTATTTATTCAAGGGGAATACCAGGCGCTTTCTGCTATGGATGACTACCATCCCGACGCCGTCTGTCGGCGCTTGCTGGTCCAGGCCGGGGAATCGACACCCCGTTCATCAAACACGCCTGATAGTAGTTTTACAGCTTTCCTTAGCCAGGTTTATGTGCGCCAGCCATCCGCTTCTTCGGAAGCTGACACAGGGACATCAAATCGACTAACGTTGGCGCAGCGTGCGCAGCAATTTGCAGCAGCCTGCCCTGCCAGCCCCGCAGCCGGACGCCTGTCTATATTAGCTGCCCGGGACGCTGAGGAAGAAGCCCGGGCAGTAGACATTCAGATCCGTCGCTGGCTACTGGCAGGAAAGCAACGGATCGCTATTATCAGCGAAAACCGTCGCCTGGCGCGGCGACTCAGAGCGCTACTGGAAAGGGCTGGCATTCTTCTTGAAGATCATGCTGGCTGGGCCCTGTCTACCACCAGCGCGGCGGCCGCCCTGGAGAGGTTGCTTCAGACCATTGAAGAGGACTATGCCCACGAACCACTACTGGACCTCCTTAAGTCACCTTTCATCTACCCCGACAAGTCACGGGACGCCTTGTTGATACAGGTCTATCGCCTGGAAAACGATATCATTCTGCACGAAAATATCCCCCGCAACCTGAACCGCTATCGCCGACATATCGGTTTTCGCCACACACGTCTGGGCTGGTCCGATGGGCAACAGCAGGAACTACTCGCATTACTGGATGATCTTGAACAGTGCTGCTCAGCACTGCACCCTTTTATCAAAAATCAGGCATCCCACTCCCCTGATAAAATCCTGGAAGCATTGTTAACCGTATTGCGAAACCTGGGATTGTGGCAGACCTTCCAGATGGATGACGCCGGTCAAAGTGTCGTTGCTGAACTGCAAGCCATGCGCCAGGCCACAGAAGGACGTCATATTCAGATGACCTGGCTGGAGTTCCGCAGTTGGTTGGGGCGAGCGTTGGAAAGCGCGACCTTTACACCTGTCCACTGTGGTGGACAGGTGCAGTTATTCACGCTGGCTCAGAGCCAGCTGCAATGCTTTGATGCCGTCATTATCGCCGGCGCCGACGAGCAACATCTCCCTGGACCAACTCAACACAATCCATTTTTCAATGATGCCGTTAGAGGAGAATTGGGGCTTCCCTTGTCACGAGAATTGCGCACTATTCAGTTTTATCATTTTCGTCGCATACTGGAAAGTGCTCCCCAAACCCTGGTGACCTATCATCGTAGCCAGGATGGTGGGGACGTTCAGCCTACACCCTGGCTGGCGCTGTTGAGCACATTTCACCACCTGGGCTACGGGCAGGACCTGACTGATCATAAGCTCGACCATCTGGTTCGCCTGCCTGCAAGCGAGGTCGTACGAGAAAAAACGTTCAGTTCATCATTACTGCCCACCACTTACCCGCAGCCCAGACTACCCGGGCACTTGATTCCTGATACCTTCTCGGCATCCCGCTACCAGCAGTTGATAGACTGTCCGTATCAGTTCTTTGCCGCCAGCGGCCTGGGATTGAGGGCACCGGAAACAATCCGGGAAGCCCTGGAAAAATCTGATTATGGAGAACGAGTGCACCGTATTCTGCAATATTTCCACGATCCTGAACGCCGCAATAATCCACAATGGATGCAACAGATCACGCTGGAGCAACGCAACCAGGCGATCCACCTGCTGGAACGTATCTCGCGGCGTGAGTTTCACGATGACCTGGAAGACAATCTACTCCACCAGGGCTGGCTGCAGCGTTGGCTGGACATCATCCCGGCGTATATCGATTGGCAGATCAAGCATGCCCGGGATTGGCAACTTGCCGCCGTGGAACTGCGTGCCGAGTCAGAAATGGGAGACAGTAAACTGAAACTCAAGGGGCGTCTCGACCGCCTTGATAAATGCCACGATGGCTTAACGATTATCGACTATAAAACCGGCGTCCCGCCTTCGCAACAGGAAGTGGATGAAGGTGAAGCTGTACAACTACCCTTTTACGCCTTGCTGTCCGATGACCCACCCATTAGAACCGAGTATCTCGAACTGGCGAAAAACAAAGTCAAAAGTGGCGCCCTTCTGGAAGGCGATCAATTGGGAAAGCTGCGTGACACCAACTACAAACGCCTGGTAACACTCGTGGACCAAATGCACAACGGCGCCACCCTCCCGGCCTGGGGAAATGAAAAGACCTGCAGCTACTGCCCGATGAGTGGTGTGTGCCGAAAGCAAGCCTGGTTAATCACTGACAGCGATAAACAGTAACCATGGATACGACCCGGACAGCCACTGCACCACACGCCAATGTCACTGTCATGGCCTCTGCAGGAACAGGAAAGACCTGGCTCCTGATCACCCGCCTGATCCGTCTACTAATGAATGGCGTCAACCCTGACGCCATTCTCGCCGTCACTTTTACCCGTAAGGCCGCCGCCGAAATGCAAAGCCGCTTACGCGAGCGGCTGTATGACTATCTAACAATGGATGATGAACAGCTCACGGCCAGTCTCACCCTCATTGGCCTGGATATCGATGATGACAATCCACTCAGAATACGCCACTTGTTTGAGGATTTAATGCGCAACGAACAATCTGTGCGCATTACGACTTATCACGCCTTTTGTCAGGATATCCTGCACCACTTTCCGTTCGATGCCGGTGTGCCACCGGGCTTCGATGTCGTCGAGAATGCCGGTCTCCTGACACGAGAAGCCTGGGATGCTTTGATCTCGGAGACAACAACCCACCACAGCAGCACAGTAGCACGGGCACTGAAGACGTTACTGGAATATCACGGCGGTATTGATGGTCCACGCCAGGCCCTGGAGACATTTCTGAACCATCGCGTTGATTGGTGGGCCTATACACTGGGGCAAAAAGACCCGGTAAGCTACGCCACAAAGGCCTTGACCAGGCAGCTCGATATTGACCCACAAACCGAGCCAGGCTTAACCTTTCTCGGCGGGAATACCCTCCCGATGCTTGATGAATTTATACATCTTCTGGATCTGCATCAGACGAATACAAATCAAAAGCATATCGTGCGTCTCAGGCGCGCATGCGAGCCGTCTTTCTCCTTGATTGAAAGATTGCAGCACATCCGGTCAGTATTTCTGACCCAAAAGAACGAACCTGTCGCCCGCAAAGAGACGAAAGCCCAACTCAAATCAATGGGCGAGTCAGGTCAACAACGCTTTTTGCAGATTCATGAAATAATCTGCGCGGAGTTGGCCCTACTCAGAGAGCAGGAAAATAGACTGCTCACACTGCGTATCAATCAAGCCTGGTATCGGGCAGGCGCAGAATTTCTCAGCCACACTATGAGAATCAAGACGGAACGCCGCCAACTCGACTTCTCTGATCTCGAGTGGCACACCTATTTGCTCCTGCACCACAGTGATCAAGCCCTATGGGTACAGTACAAACTGGATCACCGGATCGATCACTTTCTGGTCGATGAATTCCAGGATACCAACCCTACCCAATGGGCCATATTGCTACCCCTGCTGGAGGAGCTTGCCGCAAGCGACCATGAACAACAACGCAGTGTGTTCCTGGTGGGTGATAGCAAACAATCTATCTATCGTTTCCGACGCGCCAATCCGCACCTTTTTGATGCTGCGAATGACTGGATGAAGGTTCACCTGAAGGTCGAAAACTGTACCCTGGACACCTCAAGGCGTTCTGCGCCCACCATCATTGATTTTGTCAACAGCATCTTCATGAATGGCGACTTCAAATCACGGCTGCCAAATTTTCATTGCCATAGCACTCACCATGAGAATCTGTGGGGGCGGGTAGAAATCTTGCCATTGATCATCAAGGAAAAGCGCCTGGCTGTAGAGGAGCATACCGAGACACAGCATGAACTGCGCAATCCTCTCATGGCGCCTCGCCCTGATGACTCGGATGATCTCCATTTTGCGGAAGGGGAACTGATCGCAGAACATATCAGCAAAATCATTTCTTCGAAAACACTGTTAACCACCCACGACAAAGTTCATCAAGTTGGCTACAGCGACATCACCATCCTGGTGCGCAGCCGCACCCATATTCATCACTATGAAAAGGCGTTACGCAATGCTTCAATCCCCTATCGGGGAGGTGGGCGGACCACTTTACTCGACTGCCTTGAAATCCAGGATATGGTCACGCTGCTGGAACTGCTTCTGGCACCCTACAATAATCTATCCCTGGCCTGTGTACTACGCTCACCACTGTTCGCCTGCAGTGATGATGATCTGATTTTTCTGGCAGAAAGATCACAACAAACCAGTGTTGGCACTGCCTCGTGGTTTGACACCTTGTGCTCACACCAGCATGAAATAGCGGATAACACACCATTGAAACGTGCGTGGAATCTATTGAATGACTGGCGAAATTTGGCAGGACAGCTTCCCGTCCATGATCTGTTGGACCGGATTTATTGTGATGCAAATGTATTACAGTGTTACCAGTCTGCTTTCCCTGCATCACTACGCTCACGGGCACGAGGTAATCTGATCCGATTTATTGAAATTGCACTGGAAGTTGACAGTGGACGCTATCCCAGCCTGCCACATTTTCTGGCTCGTATACGCGCTCTGCATCAGTATGACCAAAACGCCCTTGAGGAGGCACCGCATCTTGACCAGCAGGATGCCGTACGCATCATGACCATCCATGCTGCTAAGGGCCTTGAATCACCGATCGTATTTCTGGCTGACAGTGCCCGCCCCCGCAAGCGGCCAAGTGCCTATCAACTATTGGCGGACTGGCCGAGCGAGTCCAGTAAACCGGACAGCTTTCTAATCGGGGCGAAAACCAGTGAACTGGATAGCTGGAGTTTGCATCTGCGTGACCAGGCTGATGCGGAAGACCTGATTGAAGAAACCAACCTACTGTATGTTGCCCTCACCCGAACACGACAATGGCTCATCATCTCTGGCTGTATGCCAAAGCGAGGCAATGATCATGGCTGGTACGGGGATATCGTAGCGGCATTGGGTATTGAGGAAAATATCAGTTTAGATGGCTTTGAAATTGAATCAGGACAAATGCCAACACAGCTACCACATCCTGATGACAATAAAGACAGAGAAGAGGAGGTGCTGGATCCCCGCCTTTCCCAACAGATTCCTACGGCGCCCGTACCACAGGAAGTAACGCCCAGCACATTGCAATCTGAAGTACAGGAAGAAAAATGGAGAAAACCAATATTAGTTGACGATGGAATAGTGGTTAACGAGGGTTTCAACCGCGGCATCGTGATCCACCGCATGCTTGATCTTCTAACCCGCAACCCCGGGCAGGTCACAGGTGAAACGCGCGAAGGCAGGGCTCGTCTGTATCAGGCGATTGCCAATGATTTCAGTGTCGACCCACAAGATCCGACATTTCAGGCTTGCTGGCAGGAAGCACTGACAGTGGTCGATAATTCTGAATTCAGTATGCTCTTCAATAAGACTTTCTACCAGCAGGCCACGAATGAAGTACCACTGGTTTATGAACAGGATGGCCAAATCGTAAACGGCGTGATTGATCGCCTGGTGATCGCAGATACCTTGACACTGATTGATTATAAAACCCATCTTAATGCGACCCCTGATAATCTAGCGTTGCTGGCAGCGCCCTATCAGCGACAGATGCAATACTATTACCAGGGCGTCAGAAAATTGTGGCCAGATAAAAAATTGCGTGTCCTGCTACTGTTCACCGCCTGCACAGCCTCTTATGAGCTAACATTCACAGAGACAAAACATAATCATTAATTCCACCAATGATAAAACGTAACCGTAGGGTGGAAACCGCCCCTACAAATTGTCTGGGTCGTTTGTTGTCATGATGTTACATACTTATTTAAGCCCGAGCCACACTGTGTAATAATAGCGTGCCTGCAAAATTCAAATTCTGGATTCTCTCTCATGGACACATTTATGAAAAATATTCACTATTTAAGTATCTTGCTATGCTCAATGCTGATCACATCAATGACTGCATGTAGCTGGGTTAAATTAACCCCAGACGGCGAAGATGTTCGTATTTTATTTGCGGAAGATATAACAAACTGTAAATTGCTGGGTTCTACGACGGCTTCATTAAAGTCGAAAATTGCTGGTTTTGAACGCAATCAAGAAAAGGTGCAACAGGAACTTAACACCTTAGGACGAAATTCCGCCGCCAATTTAGCGGGAAACACCATTGTCGCAGCTTCTGATATCAAAGATGGACAACAGACGTTTAAAGTTTATCAGTGTGTGAACACTGAGAAATAATACACTGATTAGTATTATATGTAGTCAATCAGATCTAGCCTGGCAGTAGTGTCTAGCCGGACAGATTCTGTCATTCCTAAAACACCGGTAGGCGGCTCCATACTAAGAGCGGAAGTTTAAACAGTGAAGATAATCGACAGCCGCCAACTCCTTGCAGTCCTTCGGGCCACATGCCGGGACGATCGGAAAGCAAATCGCCATAAAGAAGAAAACCGGGGTCAGACTTCAGTTTCTAGCGCATTAAGAAAACTGTAGTCTGAGCTCGGTTTTAGAAACTGAAGTCTGACCCCGGTTTTCTCGGTTTTCGATGTCCGCTCCTTACTAGCTTGATCGGTCTCGCAGGAATGATGAGACGCAAGAGAGTGGCGTAGCCCTTGCTGAACAAACGAAATATCAGAAGGCTCCTTCGGGGGCCGTTTTACATTGCGCTAAAGGTCGGTTATTGGCCGGTAGCACTTATTTTTTAAATAAAAACGAATGACTCCTGTCGCGACATTGCTGCCGTTTCACAATCATCACCCAGATAGCGATAAAAGGTCGATTACAGGCTCAAATCTGAGCGAGTATATTTTATGCGAGTTTAATGTGGCGGTGTGTCAGTAACCGGCGGCGCCAGGGGAATACGGGGAGAAGCCTTTCCAATACGTTCATCCAGCACCCGGATCAGCTGATCCGGTGGAACATAACCTGGGATAACGGTCCCATCAGGTAACAACAGGGTAGGCGTTCCGGTAAGACCAATCTGCCCGGCCTTCGCCATGTGATCCAATACCGGGTTTTCACATTTCGCGCGCGCCATCCGGGCCCCTGTCTTGGCCAGCGTCAACATCGCCTGACGATCTTCGGCACACCACACTGACACCGCCTTGAAATAAGATTCTGTGTTGACCCCGCTGCGCGGATAAGCAAGGTAACGAATTTCAATACCCTGTTTCATGTAGGTTGCGATTCCCTTGTGCATTTTCCTGCAATAGGCACAGTCAACATCCGTAAATACATAGACCACATAACGAGTTTTATCCGGTGCGAAGATGATCGCTGTCGAGGCATCGATTGACTCGAGCAGCGCCATCCGTCCCTGCGACCTTTTTTCCTCAGTCAGATTGACTTTCTTCTGCATATCTACCAGGTCACCCTGAATCAGGAAGCGTCCGTCGCCTGTAACATATAGTATTTCGCTGCCATAAATGACTTCATAAAGACCGGATATTGGTGTCTCGACTATGGAATCTGGTTGCTGGCCGGGAATGACATGGGAAAGAGTCTTTTTGATGGCCGCGTCGTCTTCGCTGGCGGCCATAGCCAGCCCGGAAATCAGAAAAAACAGACAGAATATTATTGCTGATCGAATTGCATTCATAGTGGCTCTTGCTACTCCATGGTACCTGAAAAAATTGCCCTGCAATCAGGACGTGCTTATATTGTATCCATATTATGGATAAAAATCCTGTGAGCAATACCCTTGAATGGCAATACTCTCTCAACCACGCGGATGATGCGCCGCATGTAATTCCTTGAGGCGCTCCCCCGCTACATGGGTGTATATCTGGGTCGTGGACAGGTCACTATGTCCCAGCAGCATCTGCAAGACGCGCAGATCTGCGCCATGATTCAGCAGATGAGTCGCAAAAGCATGGCGTAAGGTATGAGGTGATAATGCCTTATCAATGCCAGCATCCCGGGCATAACGCTTGATCAGGTACCAAAAGGCCTGACGGGTCATCGACGAACCGCGTCGCGTGACAAAGACGGCGTCACATGGCCGCTCTTTTAACAATGCTGCACGTGCTTCACCCAGGTATCGCTCCAGCCAATCAACGGCCTCCTCACCCAGAGGAATGATACGTTCCTTATTGCCCTTACCGAAGACCCGTATCACGCACTGGCGAAGATTAACTCGTGGTAAGGTAATCGATATCAGCTCTGAAACCCGGACACCCGTGGCATACATCAGCTCCAGCATGGTTCGATCACGTAGCCCGATATCGCTTGTGATATCGGGCGCCGCCAACAAGGCCTCAACTTCTGTTTCTGTCAATGATTTTGGCAATGGCCGCCCCAACTTGGGCGATTCAATCCGGGCGCTGGGATCCTCATTAATCAGCCCTTCGCGCAAGAGATATTGATAGAAACGCCTGATGCTGGATAGCAACCGTGCGGAAGTGCGAACCTGGGCCTTTTTCTTTACCCGTTCCGCCAAATAGTCCAGAAGATCATCACGACGTGCAGCAATCAGCCCACCGCGGTCTGCCCCCAACCAAACAGCAAACCCTTTGAGGTCGGCACGATAGGCTGTCAGTGTGCTGTCACTCAATCCCCGCTCTGCCCACAAGGCATCCAAAAAACGCTCCAGAATTCCGGCATCGAGACCTGAAAGTTTTCTATCAATAGTATCGTGTGGTGGTTTATAACCGGGATTCATGATCCAGCAACCAGTTTTTGATGCCCAATACTTCGCCACTGGTATGACCGGCATAGCCGCCAATACCATGGGCGGCCACCACTCGGTGACAAGGAATGACGACAGGAACAGGATTAGCACGACACGCACCACCGATGGCGCGCGAAGAGGTCCCCAGCTTTTTCGCCAAGGCACCATAGGTAAAAGTTTTACCTGCGGGAATAGTGGCTAGTGCCTGCCAAACTCGGCGTTGAAACACACTGCCTTGCAGGGTTAGGGGTAAAGAAAAAACACTGCCTGGATCGTCGAGATAGTCGTCAAGCTGGCTAACGATCCTGCCAACCAGCTCACTATTATGATTGCTTTTCCTGATCTTGAAATCAGGTGGCACCAGATGAATCTGGCTCAATCCACCGTCGCAAATGCGTATGCCGAGCCTGAAGGCCCCATCTGGAAGGGCGACAAGCGCAGCATATTCCACACTCTGCATCTCCCCTGGTCTATCCGGAAGCGTTTAACAACCTGTTTAGACGCTTCCCAGCAGCGCTTACAATTTTTCCTTAATGCGGGCAGCTTTACCACGCAGCTCACGCAGATAATATAACTTGGCTCTGCGCACATCACCGCGACGTTTCACAGTAATGCTGTCAATAGCGGTACTATAGGTCTGAAATACCCGCTCGACACCCTCTCCATGAGAAATCTTACGTACTGTGAATGCGGAATTCATGCCGCGATTACGCTTGGCGATGACGACGCCAGTGAAAGCCTGCAAACGCTCACGGGTGCCTTCCTTAACCTTAACCTTTACTTCCACGGTATCACCGGAACTAAAGGCAGGCACCTCACGAGTCATCTGTTCTGCTTCAATCTGTTTAATTATCTCACTCATTCTCTATACTCCCGATATCCATAGAATCTCAATTAATGCTAACTGTCATACTCTTTCTTGAATTCATCCAGCAAATGCCGCTGCTGCTCAGTCAGCTCAATGCCTGCGAATAATTCCGGCCGTTTTAGCCAGGTTCGCCCCAAGGCCTGTTTTTCGCGCCACACTCTAATCGCCTCATGATTGCCACTCAGCAGTATCTCGGGCACCTCCATGCCGTCAATTTCCCGGGGCCGGGTATATTGGCCATACTCGAGCAGCCCATCTGAAAATGAATCCTGCCGGGATGACTCCTCATGCCCCAATGTTCCTGGCAACTGCCGCGCCAGTGCATCAATGACCACCATGGAAGCCAGTTCACCGCCGCTCAACACGAAATCTCCGATAGATAATTCCTCGTCAATTTCTGTTTCCAGCAAGCGCTCATCGATGCCTTCATAGCGTCCCGCAACCAGTATCAGACGGCCACACTGTTCGACCATTTCACGTATGTAACTATGATCCAGTCGCCGTCCCTGGGGTGACAAATAGATCACCCTGCTTTCAGCCACATCAGCAGCCTGCCGTGCGGCTTCAATTGCATCCCGCAAGGGCTGCACCATCATGACCATTCCCGGACCACCACCAAATGGCCGATCATCAACTGCGCGGTAGGTATCCAGGGAATAATCACGCGGATTCCAGCAAGCCAGCTGCATGATGTCCCGCTCAATGGCCCTGCCTGTCACGCCATATCGGCTGACTGTCTCAACCATTTCCGGGAACAGCGTCACCACATCTATCCGCATGACAGATGGCCCATCAATACGCTGCATCCCAGTCTACGGTAATAACCCCGTCCTTCAGGTTGACATCGGTCACGACATCATCGCGAACATAGGGTATCAGTATCTCCGTCGCCCCTTGTACAACCAAAACATCGTTGGCGCCCGTCTCCAAAAGATGGTCTACAATACCGAGCACCATCCCCTGCAGGTTCACCACTTTCAGACCTATTAGATCGATCCAGTAGTATTCGCCCGACTTAGTCTCTACAAACTGGTCCCGGCAAATAGCAATATCAGCAGCAATCAATTTACGCGCATCGTCACGGTCATCATAACCTTCCAGATGGGCGACTACTCCCGCACCGTGACGACGTCCTGCAGTTATATTAATACACTGCCATTGTCCTCCCCGCTGCAACATCCAGGGAGAATAATTTAGAATGTTCTCTCTCGGCTGGGTATATGAAAATACCTTTACCCAACCCTTGACGCCAAATATCCCGGATATCCTGCCAACAATGACGTGTTCACAGTCTACTGTCATCGCTTTTCCTCATGTAGGCCAGGCAGAAAAAGCGCGCCACTCAGGAAATCATCTGTCTCCTGTCTCTCGGCACAGGCTGCTGATTAAGCCGCCTTCTTCTTGATCAGGCTGCTGACACGCTCAGATGCTTTGGCACCTTGAGACAACCAGTAGCTATACCTTTCGTCATCAATTTTCAATTTTACTTCATTGCCCGTCGCCACCGGATTAAAAAAACCAAGGCGCTCGATGAAGCGTCCATCACGCGGCATACGGCTGTCAGTGACAACAATATGATAAAATGGACGTTTCTTGGCGCCGCCGCGAGCCAATCGTATGGTTACCATGTTCGCTATTTACCCCTTCTTGAAAGTCCTTGCGAAAAACTGCTGCCTATAAAAAAGTGACTCATTTTACGCGATTTTCGACAAAATAAAAGCATTTAGTGCCAAATGGCACTTTGTTAAGCCCCCTCTCCTTGTAGGAGAGGGTTGGGGTGAGGTGGCTTTATAAGATAAGGCATTGTTTTATATTTATAATATTCCCTCACCCCAACCCTCTCCCGGAGGAAGAGGGGGACTTCTAAAACGGCAACTGCCCCTTAAGATTGCTCATCATTTTCCCCATGCCACCCCTGGAGACCTTCTTCATCATCTTTTTCATTTGGGTAAACTGCTTCAGCAGTCGATTCACATCCTGTACTTGCACTCCAGAACCCGCTGCAATGCGGCGCTTCCGGGATGCCTTGATGATATCCGGGTAATGACGTTCCTTCACGGTCATAGAATTTACGATTGCTTCCAGCGTCACGAACTGCTTGTCGTTGACCTGATTCATTGCCTCTTTAGGCAGCTGTCCCATGCCTGGCATTTTACCCAACAAGCTACTGATGCCGCCCATACTGCGCATTTGCTGTAGCTGATCGCGGAAGTCTTCGAGATTAAAACCTTTGCCACTTTTGAGCTTGCGGGCCATTTTTTCGGCCTTACCGCGATCAAGCTTGCTTTCGGCCTCTTCGATCAGGCTCAGCACATCACCCATGCCCAGAATTCTCGAAGCAATGCGGTCAGGATGAAAGACCTCCAGTGCTGTGGTCTTTTCACCGACGCCAATAAATTTAATCGGTTTGCCAGTAATCTGCCGCACAGATAAGGCGGCCCCGCCTCGAGCATCGCCATCGGTTTTGGTTAAAATGACACCGGTCAGGGGGAGTGCATCGTCAAATGCCTTGGCGGAATTGGCAGCATCCTGGCCCGTCATACTATCGACCACAAACAGTGTTTCCACTGGCTGCACCACCTGGTGCAGGGCCTTGATCTCGGCCATCATTTCATCGTCAATATGGAGCCGACCGGCAGTATCGATAATAACAACATCGATAAACTGCCGACGTGCGGAGGCAATCGCCTCCTTTGCAATTTTGACGGGCTTTTGCTTGTTCGTGCTAGGGTGGAATATGGCCTCTACTTCTGTCGCCAAAGTTTCCAGCTGTTGGATAGCCGCAGGACGATAGACATCTACACTGACCACCATGACTGACTTCTTGGTATGCGTCTTGATCCAGCGCGTCAGCTTGGCGACTGTGGTCGTTTTACCGGCGCCCTGCAACCCTGCCATCAGGATTACAGCGGGTGGTGTGACATTGAATTTTAGCTCTTCTGCGGCTTCCCCCATGATCGCCGTCAATTCGTCTTTAACGATCTTAATCAGGGCCTGGCCGGGAGACAGACTCTTCGCGACCTCCTGCCCAATCGCACGTTGGCGGACTTGTTCTATAAATTCCCGCACCACGGGCAGTGCAACGTCTGCCTCAAGGAGAGCCATGCGCACTTCGCGCAAGGCATCCTTTATATTATCTTCCTTCATCCGACCCTGGCCACGGAGGTTCTTCAGGGTCTTGCCAAGGCGTTCGCTTAGAGAATCAAACATGGGGGCTCAAAATTATTATTGATACAGAGGCGCTATAATACACGCAAACCACTGACAAGTTAATTCGAATCAGGGTATACACAACGAAAAGGCACTGAATACAAGCTGACTGGGTATTACTGTAGGAGCGGCTAGATCTCAATCACCATTCCGCCGATAAGACGCAGTAATTCGCGGTCGGGGATATCCGCCTTGCACTGCGCCAGTATCTCTGACTCCACTGCTGGCTTGTTGTGGGTGAGATAGATCATAGGTTGATGTTTCAGCTTTTTCAAATCAGCTGCCAATAAGCTCGGGCAGTAATGCCTGGATTTAATACTGAGCTCTTCCAATTCATTGACAAAGGCGGCCTCGACAATCAGATGGTCCAGGCGGTCATGGGCATTTAGCCTCTCCCAGAAATTGTCATTGGTGGTGGTATCTCCGCTGAATGCTATGACGCCGCTGGCAGTTTCAATGCGGTAGCCGACTGTAGGCACAATATGGTTGACTGCAATCATTTCAAATTGACGCTCACCAATCTGACAGACCTCGCCCGGCTCCTGTATTTCATAAAGCATGACCGGATTGATATCCGAAGGCAGGGTCGAAAAATCAGGCCATACGTGCCAATTAAAAATATGCTCTTTCAGGACAGCAATGGTAACAGCCTGGGCATGAATGATGATGGGCTCCAGAATAGTGGGAAACATGCTATCGACCATCAGGGGCAGACAGGCAATATGGTCCAGGTGAGTATGCGTCAGAAAAACATGGCGTATTTTTCTCATTTCATCAAGGGTCAGCTCCCCCACCCCGGTACCGGCATCGATAAGGATGTCGTCATCGATCAAATATGAGGTCGTCCTCAGATTCCCTCCGATACCACCGCTACTACCCAAGACTCGCAGTTTCATGTTAATTTCCTAATATCGACATAGCTGGCACTATGATATCGCCTGTAATTGTTGCACTTAGACCTGTTTTTTATAATTCTTTCACAAAATAATCGTTATTTTTAAACTATGGCACCTGCAATTTTAGTACTATTCAGCTTTGATCAGGCCCATATTAAAACACTATCGACCATTATTTTCATATCTTTTAGCATACAATTCATACCCGTGCACTTCAATGACTGTGCCCGTTATGTCATTATATTCAGATAACAACAAGTATTTTCCAAAATGACCTATACCCTTATCAGCGTAATTGCGGTTTCGTGCTACTTGGCCGCAGGCCTCATCTTAGGGCTCCGATTAACCAATAAAACTACGCAAGATTCAAACAAAAAGATCGTTCCTTTGATCCTGGGATATATTGCTGTTGGATTGCACGCAGCAATCCTGTTTCATAATATGTTTGGTCTTGCGGGTATTAACTTTGGTTTTTTCCACGCGGTATCCCTGCTGTCCTGGATGATCGCATTACTATTCCTCGTAACCGCCATCACCAAACCTGTTGAGAATCTGGGTATTGTCATACTCCCTATGGCAGCTATCGCTATATCTCTGCAATATGCCATTCCCTCGGATCACTTCCTACCCTCCAGCGCAAGGCATCTTGAAATTCATATCCTCCTGTCGTTTCTTGCCTATAGTGCGCTCAGTATTGCAGCACTTCAGGCACTGCTTCTAGCCGTTCAGGAGCGACACCTGCATAACAAACATCCGGGTGGTTTCATCCGCGCCCTGCCACCTTTGCAGACCATGGAAACCCTGCTATTCCAGATGATTACCCTGGGCTTTGTACTGCAAAGCCTGTCCCTGATTACTGGATTCATCTATATCGAGAATATCTTTGACCAGCACCTGGTCCATAAAACAATTCTTTCCATGCTGGCATGGACTGTGTATGCAATCCTGCTATGGGGAAGGTGGCATTATGGATGGCGTGGTAAAACAGCTATTCGCTGGACATTGGGGGGATTCATCGCGCTGCTACTGTCCTATCTCGGCAGCAAGCTGGTGCTTGAAATCCTGCTTGGAAAATAGCAGCCCACCATGAGTGAAATCTCATTAAGCACTCTGATCGGGGCACTGATTTTCCTGCTCTTCCTGTCCGCCTTCTTCTCTGCTGCCGAAACCGCAATGATGCGGCTCAACAGGTACCGTCTAAAACATCTCGTCCAGGCAAAACACGCCGCAGCCACCCGCGCCGCCCAACTGCTGGAGCGCCCTGATCGTCTGATCGGTATTATTTTGCTCGGCAATAATTTCGTAAACATACTGGCTTCATCCATCAGTACCCTGATCGCACTAAGATATTTCGGTGAAGCATGGATCGCTGTAGCAGCAGGAATCCTTACATTTATCATTCTTATCTTTGCTGAGCTGACACCTAAAACCATGGCTGCGCAGTATCCGGAGAAAATTGCATTTCCAGCTGCTTATATATTAAAACCACTATTAGCCATTTTTTATCCAATCGTGTGGGGTATCAACACCATTGCCAATAGCCTTTTAAAACTAGCTGGCGTACAACTCCATGAAGATACTATGCAACAACTCAGCAGTGATGAATTACGGACTGTAGTCAACGAGGCCGGCGCCCTTATCCCCAGGAAGCACCAGAAGATGCTGTTGAATATCCTGGATCTGGAAAAGGTCACAATCGAAGATATCATGGTACCCAGGAATGAAATCCTGGGGCTGGACCTTAATGACTCAACAGATAGCATTGTCAATGTCCTGACCAGTTTCCAATACACTCGTTTTCCTCTCTATTATGACGATATAGACAATATTGCTGGCGTGGTACATATCCGTAATGCCTTGCCTCTGATATCGAAGGAGGGATTTACCAAGGAACAGTTGCTTTCCGTTGCAAAAGAACCCTATTTTGTGCCGGAAGGGACTCCACTGAATACCCAGCTATTAAATTTTCAGCGTCAGAAAAGGCGTACCGGGCTGGTGGTCGATGAATACGGCGATGTTGAGGGCTTGATCACCCTGGAAGATATTCTGGAGGAGATCGTTGGTGAGTTCACAACCGATATTGCAGCTGCCATTAAGGACGTACATCCCCAGAATGACGGTACCTTTTTGGTCGATGGAGGTGCTAATATTCGGGTATTGAACCGCATGATGTCCTGGAACTTTCCCACGGACGGCCCGAAAACTTTAAATGGATTAATTACTGAATACCTGGAATCTATACCAGTGCCTGCAACAAGCCTGCGCATTGGCGAATATACCATTGAAATCCTGCAAATGACCGACAATGCAGTAAAAACAGCCAGAATTACGCCTAAATTACGTGAAGAGTGAGACGTGAAGCGCTAGAAAAATCAATGGCTACAAGATTACAAGATATAGCCAAAAACTACCCCATAAACATCCAGGTCGCTCTCTGGCTGCCACACGACACCCGTGCCAACCACCTTGCTGGGTGATCTTCCAAAACGATAACTGTCATAATAAAATTTGACGAACGGGGCACGCCCTTCTCGTTTCAATTTCAAGGTATAGGAGGCAAAGGCAGACCACCTTTTGCTGGGTGACAGCGTCACATTAAATACGTCTACATCTTCATCTACTGATATAGGTTTTTTGGCGCCGATTTGAAAATAGCTGTTGGATACCTGATGAGGCCATGAAGCCCCCACCCCTATTTTTCCGTAATAAACAGTATAGTCCTCAACAAAACCACTGATTGGAAAACCTAACGCATTGGTACTATCATTGATATCTCGCCGCCATACATCAGCGCCCAATGACAGCAGAAAATCTAAAGAAGTAATGGCACCATACTCTGGTGTTTCCCAGCGGTAACCACCTGTCAACTCACCGTTCAATCCTCGGTAAGAAGTATCCGTGCTGGTATACACTCCAAGAGAATCCTGCCCATCATAATCTACCTTGCCAATGTAGCCACGCACACTGACATCGTATAATAATCCGCTAGCGCTTTTATCCCTATTAAACAGGGAGGCTCCCAATATCAGCCGCGGTCCTTGCTCAGTCAGCAACCGCTGTCCACCACCATCATATTCCTGCCATTTAAAATTCTCGATACCGATATTGACTGCAGTGTCGAACTTCCTTTGATGGACAAGCTGTTCATCAGCGCTCATTGCTGATTGTGCCCACCCGGACAGGGCTATCACTCCTGCAAGAGTGGGAATCGAAATCATTTTAATCAATTTTTAGTTTCCTTTGGCTACAGTGTTTGATGAGAATCTGCCTATAGTACCCGAATTATTTGTAGATCCAATAAAATCAATCACCAGAAAAAGGATATCGGCATATTCACACGCGGCCTTTGGAGAAAGGACTTTCAACCTGGATATGACATCAACTTATAGCCCTTCTGATTTTACTGTTTTATTGCTAACAGGAGTGAAAATCGTGTGAAATCATAGTGATCAAAGCATGTCAGACAAATGCAGAATAAAGCGGGTTTACTAAGGCTAACTGGTACTTCATGCTATTATTTTTACTGCCTACCCAATGGCTTACAATTGTGATACATTTCAGTGTTAACTGGATACTCAAGCATACTCAGTCAATGCAATAAGGGAATAATGGGCATACCAATACGTATACTACTAATTGAAGATTCCGCAGATGATGCGACCCTGCTTTTGCGGGAAATCAAAAGGGGCGGGTTTGACCCGCAAAGTCTACGAGTCGATACCTTTGAAGATACAGAATCCGCGCTACAGGCCCAGGACTGGGACATCATTATATCTGACTATTCTATGCCTAACTTTAACGGTATGGAGGCACTACAGCTAGCCAAAGAGTCGGGGAAAGATCTGCCTTTCATACTTATATCAGGCACGATTGGTGAGGAGTACGCGGTACGTGCCATGAAAGCGGGCGCCAGTGACTACCTGATGAAGGATAATCTCACGCGGTTGATCCCGGCCATAGAAAGAGAACTCAAGGAAGCAAAAAACCGCAATGCCCATAAACGCGCCGAAGAAACCATCCAGCACCTCACCTATCATGATGCACTGACCGGGTTACTCAATCGACGTGAGTTTGAAAGACGTGTTGCATCAGCACTGGAAAATGCCAGGATCAAACAGACGGAACATGTCTTGTGTTATTTTGATCTCGATCAATTCAAGGTCATCAACGACACCTGTAGCCACGTGGCCGGAGACGAACTTCTCAAACAGCTCACTGCCCACCTGCTGAAAAATATTCAACTGACAAACAATCTTGCGCGACTCGGCGGTGATGAATTCGGGCTTCTGATAAAAGATTGCTCACTGGAAGACTCTAAAGAGTTTGCTGCCAAGCTAGGCGACCTCATCAGCCAGTTCCGTTTTTCCTGGGATAATGAAATATTCGAAACTACCGCCAGTATAGGCCTGGTCAACATCTGCAAAACCAGTGAATCTCTCTCCAGCGTCCTGAGTGCCGCTGATGCCGCGTGCTATATGGCTAAGGATGCCGGGCGAAACCGATTCTACCTATACAAAGACAGTGATATAGCGCTGTCCCAGCGCCATAACGAAATGCAAATGGTTTCCCGTGTTACCCGAGCCTTGAAAGAAGACCGACTCAAGCTTTACTGCCAGTCGATTATGCCCCTGAAAAACCCGGATGCTCCCCCTCACTGCGAAATACTGCTGCGCATGCTTGATGACCAGGGCAATATTCTTGCTCCCGGCCAGTTTATGCCCGCCGCTGAAAAGTATTCACTGATGCCTGCTATTGACCGCTGGGTAATCAAAAGCGTTTTTGCCATCAAAGCACGTATCATGCAGGAGAAAAACTCCGATATCGGCATATACAACCTATGCTCCATTAATCTTTCAGGTGCATCTTTGGGTGACGATACCCTTCAGGAGTATATTTGCAACAAAGCACGCCAATATCAGATCGATCCACAAAGTATTTGTTTCGAGATTACTGAAACCGCTGCAATCGCAAATCTACTCGTCGCAGCCACCTTTATCAAGGAACTCCGTTCTTTAGGCTATCGATTTGCTCTTGATGATTTTGGCAGTGGACTATCTTCATTCGCCTATCTCAAAAATCTTCCTGTTGACTATCTGAAAATTGATGGCAGCTTTGTGAAAGATATCGCCAACGATCCCATTGACTACACAATGGTAAAGGCCATCAATCAGATTGGCCATGCTATGGGTCTTGAGACCATCGCTGAATTTGTCGAGGATGATGCTATCGTAGCTAAGCTCCATGAAATTGGTGTCGATTTCGCGCAAGGATATGGCATTGATAAACCCCAGCCAATTGAAAACATTCTGTCTGGGCTACCAGAGAAATAAACCACCCCGCAGTAAGCTGACGGGGGATTATGTTGTAGGAGCGGGGATAGACGCCGGCGTCATTTCAGGCCAAGCACATCCTGCATATCAAAAAGTCCTCTGTCGTGCCTCATTATCCATCCTGCAGCGCGAACCGCACCACTGGCAAAAGTCATCCGGCTGGAGGCCTTGTGTACAATTTCCACACGCTCACCCAAACCGGCAAACATCACCTGATGTTCACCGACAATATCGCCCGCACGTATCGTTTCAAAGCCTATTGTTTTGCGTTCCCGCGGCCCTGTACGACCTTCCCGGCCATAGACGGCACATTCCCGTAAATCCCGGCCCAGAGCGTCTGCTACAATTTCACCCATCCGCAGAGCAGTTCCTGAAGGAGCATCAACCTTATGCCGGTGATGAGCTTCAACGATTTCGACATCGACTTCATCACCCAGCACACGAGCTGCGGTGTCCAGCAATTTGAAACACAGGTTGACGCCGACACTCATATTGGGCGCCAGGACAACTGCCGTTTCATTTGCAAAGCGTGTGATCTCATCACGTTGCTGAGGCGAGAACCCGGTCGTACCGATCACCATGCGGCGCCCATGACTGGCACAAATTTCAAGGTGTGTCAGCGCCGCCTCCGGCAGTGTAAAATCAATCAACACATCGAAATCGTCAACCAGGGAATCTAAATTTTCCTTGATCACAACCCCCACTTGCCCAACACCTGCAATTTCACCTGCATCAGCGCCAATGACAGAACTTCCTGCCCGCTCCAATGCCGCTGTCAACTGTATTCCAGGTAATTGCTGTGTGCACGCCTCTATCAGACATCTTCCCATTCGGCCAGTTGCGCCGGTGACTGCAATTCGGGTCATATCCCTACTCCTGGGCTCTTAAAACATGCTGCTATGATTTCAGATCTTCAAAAAACTTTTTGACGCCATCGAGCCATGAGAGTGCCCGGGGACTATGCTTCTCATTGCGCTCCTGCAGGGTGTCTTCGAAGTCCTGCAGTAATTCCTTTTGTTTCTGGCTTAAATGAACGGGGGTCTCGACGACAACTTTACACAACAAGTCACCCACACCACGATGCTGAATAGATTTTACTCCTTTGCCCCGTAACCGAAAAATCTTGCCAGTTTGAGTTTCCGGTGGCACTTTTAAACGCACCCGCCCACCCAATGTAGGCACATCGAGTTCGCCTCCCAGCGCGGCGGTCACAAAGCTGATGGGCATTTCACAATTCAGGTCATTGCTCTCCCGCCTGAAGATAGGATGCGGCTTGATCTGCACCTGCACATAAAGATCGCCCGGCGGGCCGCCATTGGCGCCAGCCTCGCCTTCGCCTGCCAGACGGATCCGGTCTCCGCTATCAACCCCGGCGGGAATTTTTACTGAAAGTGTCTTGCTTTCCTGAACCTGGCCATGACCTTTGCATGCCGTACAGGGCTCGGTAATAATCTTGCCGGCACCCTTGCAGCGTGGACAGGCCTGCTGAATTGAGAAAAATCCCTGTTGCATGCGCACCTGACCCTGTCCACCACAGGTGGTACAAGTTGTCGGTGATGTGCCTTTTTTAGCACCACTGCCATTACATACGCCGCACTTGACATTGGTTGGAATCTTGACCTTCGCGGTGACACCCTGCACGGCATCTTCCAGACTTAATTCCATGTTATAGCGTAAATCAGCGCCGCGGTAAGCCTGAGATCCGCCAGCTCTGTTCCCAAAAATATCGCCGAAAACATCATCGAAGATATCACTGAAACTACCGCCAGACTGGTAACCACCCCCTCCTCCTGCCGCTGAAGGATCTACACCGGCATGGCCAAACTGGTCGTAAGCCGCTCGCTTCTGGGAATCAGACAGAATTTCATACGCCTCCTTGGCGGACTTGAAACTCTCCTCTGCCTTTTGGTCACCCTGGTTTCTGTCAGGATGAAATTTCATAGCAAGACGCCGGTAGGCTTTCTTCAGTTCAGCCTCACTAGCGTTGCGCGCCACCCCGAGTACTTCGTAATAATCCTGTTTAGCCATACAATCTGTTTATCACATTATTTTTATTGCTGAATCAGACCCATTTAAGCTACCCCGCTGCAAGCAGGCGGAGCAATCATCTGTAGCAGCAGCAGGGAATCGACCCAGAGAAATTAAAACGTAAAAAAGCGCGGGTACCTACCCCCGCGCTTAAGAATTACTCACCACCAGTTAAACCAAAACCGAATATTATTTCCGGTCCTCTTTAACTTCTTCGAATTCTGCATCCACAACATTTTCTTTAGCGGATTCTTCTGTCTCAGTATGCCCAGCGGCGGAACCCTCTTCCTTCGAATCTGCAGACTGTTCCGCATAAGCGCGCTCTGCAATTTTACTCGAAGCCTCAGTCAGTACCTTGGTTTTTTCCTCGACCAAATCCTTGTCATCACCTTTTACAGCTTCCTGTAAATCAGCGATAGCAGCTTCAACCTGACTCTTTTCATCAGCCTCAACTTTATCACCCAAATCACTCAGCGCCTTATTTGAGGCATGAATCATATTATCTGCCAGATTGCGCGCATCGACCAGCTCATGGAATTTTCGATCCTCCTCAGCATGGGACTCGGCATCTTTAACCATTTTATCAATTTCATCATCAGATAAACCACTGGATGCCTTGATGATAATGGATTGTTCCTTGCCCGTGGCCTTATCTTTTGCGGACACATTCAGAATCCCATTCGCATCGATATCAAATGACACCTCGATCTGGGGCATGCCGCGACGTGATGGCGGAATATCAGCCAGATCAAAACGACCCAGTGATTTGTTGGTATCGGCACGCTCGCGTTCACCCTGTAATACATGAACAGTTACTGCAGTCTGATTATCTTCAGCGGTTGAAAAAACCTGCGATGCCTTGGTCGGTATCGTAGTGTTTTTATCAATCAATTTGGTCATCACACCACCCATTGTTTCAATACCTAAAGACAGCGGTGTCACATCCAGCAGCAATACATCCTTGACCTCACCACCGAGCACACCTGCCTGAATGGCAGCACCAACAGCTACAGCCTCATCCGCATTAACATCCCTGCGTGGCTCCTTGCCGAAAAAGTTCTGAACTGATTCCTGCACCATGGGCATACGCGTCTGTCCACCAACAAGAATGACATCATCGATATCCGAAGCTGTCAGACCGGCGTCATTCAGCGCAGTCTTGCAAGGTTCGATTGTGCTCTGCACGAGCGCCTCAACCAGAGATTCCAGCTTGGCCCGGGTAAGCTTGATGTTCAAGTGCTTCGGCCCACTGGCGTCGGCGGTAATATAGGGTAGATTCACATCGGTCTGTTGACTGCTGGAAAGCTCTATCTTCGCTTTCTCTGCCGCCTCTTTCAGCCTTTGCAGTGCCAATGGATCGTTATGAAGATCAACACCCGTATCCTTCTTGAATTCATCGGAAAGATAATCGATCAGGCGGGTATCAAAATCTTCGCCGCCCAGGAATGTGTCACCGTTAGTGGACAGCACTTCAAACTGGTGCTCGCCTTCAACTTCGGCAATTTCAATAATAGAAATATCAAAAGTACCACCACCCAGATCGTATACGGCGATCTTTGAGTCACCGCGCTTTTTATCCATGCCATAGGCTAGTGCAGCAGCCGTTGGTTCATTGATAATGCGTTTAACTTCCAGGCCTGCAATACGACCCGCATCTTTAGTAGCCTGGCGTTGTGAATCATTAAAATAGGCAGGCACGGTAATAACCGCTTCCGTCACTTCTTCGCCAAGATAATCCTCGGCGGTCTTTTTCATCTTCATCAAAATCCGCGCGGAGATTTCGGGTGATGCCATCTTCTTGCCATTGATTTCCACCCAGGCATCGCCATTGTCCGCCTTAACAATTTTGTAAGGCACCAGCTTGATATCGCGCTGGACGACCTCTTCATCGAATTTGCGGCCAATCAAGCGCTTGATGGCATAAAGGGTCTTCTCAGGATTGGTGACAGCCTGGCGTTTAGCAGACTGCCCAACGAGCACTTCATCGTCATCGGAATAGGCGACGATAGACGGTGTAGTTCGACCACCCTCACTGTTTTCTATCACTTTCGGCTTTGCACCATCCATTACTGCAACACACGAATTTGTGGTCCCCAAGTCTATTCCGATGATTTTTCCCATTGATATTCTCCGTTAATCATTCCTGCCTGGCAGGAAATATGTCGATAAATTTATTAATACTGATTGATATTGGGGCTCAGAGGTCACTTTCAAGCAATTTCATCAATTTTTGTAGAACTTTTTATTTCATCATCCTGCTGAGCCTGGTTGCCGGACGGTGCGGAAACAATCACCATGGCCGGCCGCACTAACCTGTCGTTGAGCAAATAGCCTTTTTGATATACGGTCAATACCGTATTGGGCTCAACGTCCGGACTCGGCTGTGTGGTCATGGCCTGATGCAGTTCGGGATTAAACTTCTCGCCATCAGGATTGATGGCTTTAACACCAAATTTTTCGAGTACGCCCTGAAACATTTTCAGGGTCATATTCATCCCTTCATGTAATTTATCTAACTCAGGGGTAGACTCCTGAGCGGTGGCTAATCCCATTTCCAGGCTGTCGATGACTGGCAGCAAATCGCGAACAAAACCATCCAGGGCAAATTTATGGGCATTTTCCAACTCCCGCTTGGTACGGCGCTGGTAATTATCAAAATCGGCCTTGACCCTAAGTAGTTGATTCCAGTGCTCATCGGCCTTGACCTGGGCATCCTGCAAAGTCAGCAGCAACTCTTCCGTTGAGGCTTCCTCGCCCTGTTCAGCGTCTTCCTGGTTCTCCGCAGAGGCCGTAGATTGCATCTCATCGGTAATATCAGCCTGCTGGTCCGCAGCCGCTTTATCGTCCTGTGAGGTGGGGGTCGCTGTTTTGTCGTTCATTTACCTTCTCCGCATTGATAAGACATGCTTTTAATTCATTTTTTCTTTAATCAGCAGCCAATGACCAGTCTCTGACACCAGCCATGCCTGACGACCAATACCTGCCCACTAGTATGCCTAATCTGTTAAGCCCGGTGGAATGTATGCAATTTTGGGGTAAATATCAATATTGGCTATGATTTAGAGTGATTTTGGGTCTGACTCGGGAGTTTTCAACAGGCTGTTGAAATTGGGAGTACTTTAATACCACCCTCATGCGGTAAACCGGCTAACGCGATAAAACCACGCGCTGACCATCGACTAGATCCACTGCCACTACGGCTTCCAACCCTGTATCAACAACCAATATACGGTTGTTCGTGCTGTCCAGCACTAGGCTTCGAGGAGAAGACAAAGCATTACTTGCATTTGGGGTGGTGGGGTCTGAGACGATGGTGCGCGCCCCGGTGGTCAGATTTACCGCAATCACAGCACCCAAATTCACATCAACTATCAGAACACGGTCATTCGCACTATCTAGCGCAATACCTAAAGGGCTAAACAAGGCATTGGATGCATCTGGGGTAGTGCTATCAGAAATTATGGTGCGAGTCCCACTGGTCAAATCCACCGCAATCACAGCATCCAATAAAGTATCCGTCACCAAGACCCTGTTGTTCGCGCTGTCAAGCACCAAACCAACAGGAAAAGACAAAGCATTGACTGCATCCGGGGTGGTAGAGTTTGAGACGATGGTTCGCGCCCCGCTATTCAGATCCACTGCCACCACAGAATCTAAACCCCAATCCACCACCAACAAGCGGTTGTTCGCGCTATCAAGCACCAAATCGCTAGGTTCAATCCATGCATTAATTACATTCGGTGTAGTCGAATCTGAAACGATAGTGCGCACTCCAGTAGCCAGATCCACGGCCACCACAGCATCCAAAAGAGAATCGACCACCAGTACGCGGTTATTCGGGTTATCAAGCACTAGCCATTGAGGGTAAGTCCTGGAACCCTCAGTAATTACCGTAGCGATGAAAGTGCCCACAGACAAAACATTGCTCGTAACCATTGTAGTGTTGTCAGGAATAGTTGCACGTGCGCCACTGGCTAGATCCACCGCTATCACCACAGCGTCCAAATCCGGATCGACTAACAAAACACGGTTGTTCATACTATCCAGCACCAAGTCCGTGGGGAAAGACAAATCATTGACCACGTCCGGGGTCGCCCCATCAGAGACAATAGTGCGCACCCCACTGGCCAGATCCACAGCCACTATGGCATCAAAAGCTGCATCGACCACCAGGACTCGGTTGTTCGCACCATCAAATGCCAGACTGCGGGGGTTAGACAAAGCATTGACTACATCAGGGGTAACACCATCAGAAACAATGGTGCGCGACCCGCTGGCTAGATCTACCGCCACAACGGCAGCCAAACCTGAATCCACCACTAACACACGGTTGTTTGCGCTGTCCAGCACTAGACCGGTAGGGGCAGACAAAGCATTCACCGCATCGGGGAAGGTGCTGTCAGAAATGATGGTGCGTAAACCCGTGGCCAGATCGACCGCCAACACGGCATCCAACCACGAGTCCACCACCAGTACACGGTTATTCGCACTGTCCAGCACTAGACTTTTAGCGTCAGATAAAGCATTGGCCGCATCCGGAGTCGTGCGATCAGAAACAATGGTGCGTATTCCGCTGGCCAGATCCACCGCCACCACAGCGTATAAACCCCAATCCACTACCAACACACGGTTATTCACGCTGTCCAGTACCAGACCTTGAGGAAAAGACAGGGCATTGTTTGCATCCGGGATCGTGGGATCTGAAACGATGGTGCGCATTCCGTTGGCCAGATCTATCGCTACCACAGCTTTCAAATCCGTATCTACCACTAATACACGGTTATTCGCGCTATCCAGCACCAAACCAGCAGGAGCAGACAAGGCATTGGCCGCATTAGGGAAGGTACGGTCAGAAATCATGGTACGTATCCCTGAAGTCAGGTCTTCTGCCACCACTGCGGCCAAATCCGAGTCCACCACCAGTACACGGTTGTTCGCACTGTCCAACACAAGGCCAGCAGGGAAAGTTAACATCGGGCCACCCGCATCAATCTGAGCCTGAGCAGCATTGGCCGCGCCATTGAGTACAATATCAGAGGTCTCTACCATCAATGTATTGAGGCCACTATCAAGAATGACAGGCGCAGCCCAGGTCGCATAGCCATCGCTGGTCGTAGCATCTATGCCATTAACACGCACCATCGTAATTTCGCTGGCATCACTAGCGGTTCCTCGCACGGTGATAGTGTTGCCATCGGTTAATGAAACAGGTGGAGGAAAAGTAATACGGACCTCTGGCGCTGTTGCATCAACGGCGCTTACTGTCTCTGAAAGCGAAGCCGTATTACCATTACCCGCAACATCGCTCGCTACACCAGCTGCTACTGACAACGTAATATCAGCGCCGCTGCCATCCGGCATTACCGTTATGGTGAAATCCGCTGCACTAACTACAGTCAATGCTGACAAGGTCGCGTTCGTGGCTGTGATCTCATTCGCGGTGAAATCGGTCACCGGTTCACTAAAGGTCATCGTTGCGATAAAAGACGCAGGCGCGAACGACGGATCGAACGTTGTAATCGCGGTGGCAATGCTGACGGTCGGCTGAGTCGTATCTTTTGTGCTCCCACCACCGCCACAGGCGCTCAGCATCAGCATTACGGTGCCCATCAACAACAACTGATGAATATGGCGAGATTGTGGGGTAAAGCTATATTTCATTTTTCCAACTCTTTCAAAAAACCTCTGAATAATTCGTTAGCCGTCATTCCGAGCGTCTATGCACTGTGGGTAGCGGCACACACTGAACACAAACCTTGGATTCCGGATCTTCGAAAAGTGCTGCCCGGAATGACGAAGAGATTTAAACTCCTAAGGAAACCTATTTAGAAGTCTATTAAGACTGATTCAAGGCGGCGCTGACCATTTTGGCTGTCACATCGACAAGCGGGATCACTCGCTCATAGGCCATGCGGGTGGGGCCAATGATGCCCAGAACTCCCAGCACCTGGCCATCCACCTGGTAGGTTGAAGTCACGATGCTGCATTCATCCAGAATGCCGTACCCCGATTCTTCTCCGATAAAAATCTGCACACCTTCAGTACTCAGGCACTGATCAAGCAGGCCCAGGACCTGACGTTTTTCATTAAAGGCCTCGAATAGATCCCGCAATGTTTCCACATTGGATAATTCATCAAATTCCAGCAAGTTGGTCTGGCCAGAAAAAACGATGTGGTCATCGTCATTACTTTTCTCAAGTACTTGCTCAGCCATGGTAATCGCGTTGCGCATCACCTCATCCATTTGTGCCCGGGTGCTACGTAACTCCTTAAGCAATTGTTTTCTCACCTGCACCAGATCCATGCCCGCAAACATTTCATTCAGACAATTGGCGATCTGTTGTAATTCGGCAGCGGAATAATTGCGTTGGGTGTGAATAATGGTGTTCTCCACTTCCTGTTCATTGATGACCATAATGACCAGTACGCGATTCTCTGATAAAGGCATAAACTCGATATGTCTTAATGCCCTGCGCACTTCGCGCGGCAACATGACAACGCCGGCCATACTGCTGATATCCGATAATAAACTGGAAACCGAGGCCGCCAAATCCTGCATGGATTCATTGCGGTTAAATTGCGCCTTCATCTGGCGCAACTGTTCTGAATCAAGTGGCTCTACTTTGAGTAGAGAATCGATAAACATCCGGTAACCTCTAGGTGTGGGGATTCGCCCGGCTGAGGTATGTGGTGCAGTGACCAAGCCCTGCATTTCCAGATCAGACATGATATTGCGGATGGTAGCCGGACTGAGTGCCAGGCGGGATTCCTTGGCCAGCTTCCTCGAACCTACCGGGTTACCCTCCTGAATATAGTTCTCAATTAACGTCTTGAGCAGATGCTGGGCACGTTCATTGATTTCCTGAGTCACGATAACGGGTATAACCTAATGATTTAAAAAGAAATACGACGGCTATTATAGCGGATTAATGGCGCGCTAGATAGCTAACAACACATTATATGACGAGCAAGCCGTGACAGGGACTAACGGTCAGACGACACGGGATGCGAATTAGCCCCCTTAACCGCTACTGTAGGAGCAAACACTCGAACATGATAGCATCTTGCTATAACTGAATTCTTAAAGAATAAAATTCATGGCACCAGCGACATTCTCATCGGTTGGTATTATAGGCAAGCGTGGCGACCCCAGCGTCAGTAATGCGCTATCCGTTCTCAGCCACTATCTTCTCGACAAAAATCTACATGTCATCATTGATGAACATGCGGCTGGAATCCTCCCTGATAAACACCATGAATCTGGCAGTCTGGCCGAAATCGGGGAACGCTGTGACCTCGCCATCGTTGTCGGAGGCGACGGCACCTTACTAAACGCAGCGCGCGCACTTGCTGATTATGATGTCCCATTGGTCGGCATCAATCTAGGCCACCTCGGCTTTCTCACCGACATTTCTCCAGATACCATGCAGAAACACCTGGATGAAATCCTTGCCGGTAAATTTTTGACTGAAAACCGGTTTTTGTTAACTGCCAGTATTTTTCGTGGCAATGAGCAAATCAACCAAAGCGATGCCTTTAACGATGTCGTCGTCCACAAATGTAATGTGGGGCGCATGATACAGTTGGAAACATATATTAATGACGTATTTGTCAGCCGTCTGCGTGCGGACGGCCTGATAGTCTCCACGCCAACCGGGTCAACAGCCTATGCTCTTTCTGCCGGCGGCCCTATTCTACACCCTCAATTGCAAGCGCTGGTGCTGGTGCCCATCTGTCCCCATAGCATGAATAACCGCCCCATTGTTATCGAGGACAACAATCAGATCGACATCGTCGTTTGCGATAATTCTCATGATAACACCCAGATTACCTGTGATGGCCAGATCGCCTTCAGTCTCAACGCTGGCGATCGCATCCGGGTCATGAAAAAGAAACGCCCGATCCGATTGATACACCCTGCACAACACAACCACTACGAACTGCTTCGCGCCAAACTGCACTGGGCTGAAAACCCGCTTAGATCATAATTCAGTACTATCCATATCCCTTATGTTGACCCAAATTCAGGTTCAGGATTTTGCGCTCGTAGATGATCTTACGCTGGATTTCGAGTCAGGTCTGACCATCCTGACTGGAGAAACCGGTGCCGGAAAATCTATTCTGATAGAGGCGCTGGGCCTGGCACTGGGCAAGCGCGCAGATAGCAGTGTCGTCCGCCAGCATTGCAAACGTGCCGACATCACCGTGCTGCTGGATATCAGCCATAATGACCCAGCACTACAATGGCTGCAGCAGCATGAACTTGACCATGATCACGAATGTTATCTACGCCGCACGATCAGCAATGAAGGCCCTTCAAAGGCCTATATCAATGGACGCCCCGTCCCCCGCCAGTTGCTGTACGAACTGGGCCAGCTGCTGGTAGACATCCATGGCCAGAACGAACACCAGTCCCTGTTAAGAAAAGATTTCAAACGCCAATTGCTGGATAATTTTGCCAGTCATCCTCAGCTCCTGTCCAAAGTAGACCTGGGTTTTCAGCAGTTGCAGCAACTGCAACAGGCATATACCGAACTCGAGGAAAGCACTTCGGGTCAGAACGACCAGACTGCGTTGCTAGCCTATCAAGTCAATGAGCTCAAATCCCTGAATTTGGGGGCTGAGGAACTTCAAGAGCTGGAACAAACGCATCAGCGGCTTGCCAATGCCGACACCCTGATCGACACTACCCGGCGCAGCCTCGAACAACTGGATGTCAGCGAGCAATCAGTCAACGCCATGCTGTCCAGGATAGTTGCCGATCTTCAATCATTAAAGGAGAACGACAAGGTTCTATCCACCATGGCTGAAACCCTGTCTGGTGCATTGATCTTGCTTCAGGATACTGCGAGCGAACTACATCGCCATCTCTCCGCACTACATCTCGATCCAGAACGCCTCCAGGAGATTGAGCAACGCCTCTCTACGATTCATGATATTTCACGCAAACACCGCGTCAGTGCCCGGGAATTACCTGATTTCGCAATACGCCTGGAACAAAAGCTGCACCAGTTAGAAAACGCCAACCAGGAAAAAAAGCGGCTGTTAGTGGAGATTCAGGCAGCGGAACAAACATACCGCTCACGCGCCGGCAAACTCACTCAAAGCAGAGTGGCGGCCGCCCTGTCTTTAAGTCGACAAACGACCGCCCATATGAAAAAACTGGGAATGCCTGAAGGAGAAATCCAGATCAAGGTCAACCCATACACCGATGATCGCATGACAACGCATGGCATGGATGACGTGGAATTTCTGGTCACCACCAACCCCAACCTGCCACTCAAGCCCTTGGGTAAAGTTGCCTCGGGTGGAGAACTATCGCGCATCAGCCTTGCCATCCACACGGTGACAGGACAACGCAGTGATGTGCCCACCATGATATTTGATGAAGTGGACGTCGGTATCGGCGGCGGTGTCGCGGAAATTGTCGGCCAGGCGTTACGATCACTCAGTAAAGCGTGCCAGGTACTGTGCATCACGCACCTGCCTCAGGTCGCCGCACAAGGACATCATCACCTGCAAGTCAGCAAAAAATCATCAAGGAAAATCACCACTGTCAATATTCAACAGCTATCCAGTCAGCAGCGCTGCGAGGAAATCGCCCGCATGCTGGGTGGTGTGGAGATCACCGATCAGACTCGCGCCCATGCCGAAGAAATGCTGATGCGCAGCCAGCAGGGCTGATTATTGTCACAGAGAGTATTGCACGAATGAGATTTTGTTCTCAGACAAGGCAATAATGCGCGCAGAAGCGCAGTTTACACGGCGTAAATGAGCATCGAGCACATTATTAACGCCGTATGAGGACAAAAGATCGTTCGTGCAAAGCGATCTTATTGACAATCCTTGCATATCCCATAGAGATACAAACAATGATCAGTGATTTCATACCCGGCCTTTTGGGCGATTTTGCGTTGCCGTTGCTCGATGATCTCATCGTTGAACTCATCAACCTTGCCACACTTGATACACAGGATATGATCATGATGCTCTCCCTGGTTCAATTCATAGACTGAATGCCCTTCCTCAAAATGATGCCGGGATACAAGTCCAGCCGTCTCAAACTGGGTAAGCACTCGATAAACCGTTGCCAGACCAACATCTTCGCCGGATTGCAGTAATGCCTTATAAACATCTTCAGCGCTCATATGGCGCATTTCTCTACTTTCCAGAATCTGTAGAATCTTCAGGCGTGGCAAGGTTATTTTCAGGCCAGCTTTTTTCAGGTCGATATCTTCCATTACAGCAAATCTCCACCTACTATTACGAATGTTATGAAAGGCATTTCACTACGACACAATGTTTAACTATAATCATCCTACAAAAAACAAGCGCTCAGGATACCCAATGCAAAAATTACTCGGCTATACCGTCCTATTGATCGGCCTGCTATCAAGTGCCTGCACCACTCATAAAATCGATGTGCAACAAGGCAATATCGTCACGCCGGATATGATAGAACAGACCAATATCGGTATGACAAAGAGACAGGTCGAATTCGTTTTAGGCAATCCTCTGATCATTGATTCCTTCAACAGCAACCGCTGGATATATTATTACAGACTCCAACCGGGCAATCGTGAAGTCGAACAATACCACATCATCCTCGATTTTAAGGATGATAAACTGTCCCACATAGAAAGCACGCTCGCCCAACCACTTGATACTGAAACGCCTACCCTGGCTGATTGACAAGGGAAGTACGGACCATTACTCATCCGCCATCTGTATTCTTGCGACTTTCTTTTGCCCCATCCTTCTTCTGCTTACCCTCTGCCGCGCGCTTGCGGCGCACCTCCTTGGGGTCTGCAATCAGGCGGCGATAGATCTCTACCCTGTCACCGGCGCGAAGATGCGCGCCCTTCTTGGCCAGCTTGCCAAATATGCCGACTTTGTCTGTATCCAGGTTGATTTCAGGATGATTACCAAGTATTCCTGAATGCTGAATCGCATCTTCAACCGTCGCGTCGGCGTTGACCTTAACCGGGATGATCACCTGAACGTCCGGCAATGCATACGCCACTTCTACTTCTATCATTTCAACGTTTCCCATAAATCTCAACAGCGCGTTTGACAAAAGCATCAAGTAAGGTATTGGTAATCTGATTAAACACAGGTCCTACAGTGATTTTTAGAATTTTACTGGAAAATTCATATTCCATATCCAGGGAAACCTTGCATGATGTCTCATTCAGTTCGTCGAAACGCCAGAAACCCTGCAGATGTTTAAAAGGGCCTTCCACCAGGCGAACTTCTATCATTTTATCTTTTTGCAAGCGATTACAAGTGGTAAAAGTCTTCTGGATACCCCCTCGTGCCAACTCAATAGAAGCCTTGACTTCATCCTCATCACGATGCCAAACACGGGAGCTCTTGCACCAGGGCAAAAAGTTGGGATAGGCGATGATATCATCCACCAGGGCATACATTTGTGCACTGGTGTGCGGGACAAGCGCGCTTTTACTGACTACCGGCATGCCAAACGCCTCAATCAGACCCGATGACGCCAACGGCGTTCAGAAAAACAACGATCACTGCCACGGGGGTTACAAACCTCACCAGAAACCGCCATAGACTATACGTAATCGGCACTGTCATGGCCAACTCATCCTGAGATGATTTCTTTGACATGATCCAGGCGGCAAAAATAGCGATAAATAACCCACCCGCTGGCAGCATGATATTGGCCGTCAGGAAATCCAGCAAATCAAAGAAGGTCAGGCCGAACAATTTTATCTCTGACCAGATATTGAATGAGAAAATAGTGCCCAAACCCATCAGCCAGGTGGCCAGTCCGCACCAGACTGATGCTGCCACCCGAGTGAACCCATGATTTTCCACCAGCCATGCCACAGCAGGCTCGATCAGGGAGATAGCGGAACTCCAGGCAGCAAATACCAGTAATACAAAAAACAAGACGCCAAAAAAACTCCCCGCCGGCATCTGCCCGAAAGCAAGCGGTAAGGTCTGGAAGATCAGGCCGGGACCCGAGCCCGGTTGCAGACCATTGGCAAAAACAATGGGAAATATCACCATACCAGCCATCAGCGCCACGGCCGTATCGGCCAGCGCAATGATCACGGAGGTCTGGGCGATGGAGACATTTTCAGGGATATAAGAACCATAGACCATGATCGCGCCCATGCCCAGACTCAGGGTAAAGAAGGCATGCCCCATCGCAATTAATATACCGGCCGCGTTGATCTTGCTGAAGTCAGGCGCAAACAGAAATTTAACCCCTTCGAGAAAGGCGCCCGTGCTCATCGCATAACCGACCAGCACCACCAGCAAAATAAAGAGTAGCGGCATCAGATACCGTACGGCCTGCTCCAGCCCACCCCGAACGCCTCGGCTGACCACGATCATGGTCATTACCATAAATAAAGTATGCCATGCCAGCAATCGCTCCGGACTCGACACCAGCTCGGTAAAAATGCCGCCCACATCATCGGCACTGGCGCCATGAAAAATGCCACTCGCAGCACGGAACACATAGGCCAGCGCCCAGCCGGCAATCACACTGTAATAGGAGAGAATCAGGAAACCGGCCAAAACGCCTGACCAGCCGAGATATTGCCAGAGCGGATGACGGCCCTCTTCTTTGGCAAGCGTCCGCATGGTATTGATCGGACTTTGACGTCCGCGGCGGCCTATCATTACTTCCGCCATCATAATGGGGATGCCAATCACGGCAATACAAGCCAGATAGACCAGCACAAAGGCACCACCACCATTTTCACCAGTGATATAGGGGAATTTCCAGATATTACCTAATCCTACTGCGGACCCGGTTGCCGCCAGGATAAATATCCACCGTGACGACCATTGCCCGTGGATGCTTACTCTTCGTTCTTCGGCCATACTCTCCCCATGCTGCTCCAACCAGTAGACATACCATACCTGAAATTCCCAACAGCGGGCTATTGTGGGGGATTTTCCCAGATCTCTCAACCGCATGCGAACGGGTGTGTATAATACCCGGCAAAATATCCCGATATTGACACCCAAGACCTATACAGACATCGTCCACACATGGCAAAAAGCAAATCAAAATCCAAAAAGCCGGACAACACCATTGTGGTGAACAAAAAGGCATTTCATGATTATTTCATCGAAGATCAATTTGAAGCCGGCCTGATACTGGAGGGCTGGGAAGTCAAAAGCCTGCGAGCCAGCCGCATCCAGATCAAAGAAAGCTACGTCACCATCAAAAACGGCGAGGCCTGGCTGTTTGGGGCCCATATCTCGCCTTTGCCCACCGCATCCACCCATATCAATCCTGACCCCCTTCGCACCCGTAAGTTACTCTTGCATCGCAAGGAACTCGGCACCCTGATCGGCGCCGTCGAACGCAAGGGCTATACCCTGGTCCCCGTCAGCATGTACTGGAAAGGTGGTCTGGCAAAACTCAAAATCGGGATGGCAAAGGGCAAAAAACAGCACGACAAACGCGCCAATGAACGCGAACGCGACTGGGCACGGGAAAAGCAGCGGCTCCTTAAGATCAGATAAAAGAGCAAAGATAAAAGATAAAAGATACAAAAAACAACCAATTATATAATAGCTTCGTTATCTTTCCTCTTTTATCTTTTATCTTTCCTCTGAACCTATATAATAAACATCAAGGGGGCGACTTGGCTTCGACGTGGGTCGCGAAACCTTAGGTGCATGTCGAGGGGCAGACAACCTCGTAAATCCAGCTGCAACCTTATAGTTGCCAACGACGACAACTACGCACTCGCTGCTTAAAACCCAGTAGGGTGCCGTCTGACTGAAGCCGTGTCTGTGCGTTCAGACCTCAGGCGTCATCTCTCACAGAATCGCGATGAAGCTCGTCCGGGGTGGATTCGTTAAACTCTTACCGGACTCGCTGTTTGTCTTCCCTGCCCGTCGGGTAGCAAGCAGTTAAACTAATTGACGCGGATAAGCATGTAGAACCGAAGGCAGAGGATTTGCGGACGCGGGTTCGATCAACACGGGTCGCCTTTATCCGTAAGGGTAAAGTGAATAACGGGGCTCACATCGGTGAAACCTAAAGCAGCACAGGCTGTCAGGGCAATACCGAGGGGTAGGAAGAGGGCTAACCTCAGGCCTGCCCTGTAGAGACTCATAGACTGGCTGAGTCCGACAGGACCGAGCCAGCACTAGGATTTGCCATAAAACGACATGGTGAATAACACGCCCCGCATCCTGGCAACAGGATGAAGGTATAGTCCAGCCCATTCCGAAAGGTTTGGATAAGCTGTCCCGCCGCCTCCACCAACAGCATGGCCCTGGAAAGATGCCAGGGCCATTTTATTGTCTACTACAAGAGAGAACCAAGGATGGTTTCTTACCGAACAGTCAATCCGCTTTCACCCACCGATACCGCCTACATTGCCGGCCTGATTGACGGAGAAGGCACCGTGACGCTGTGCCGGAAACATCGTAATGAAAACCATCAGCTTGCCATCAGCATCAGCAACACTGAAATCGAGCTATTAACATATGTTCTTGATACCGTTGGTGCTGGCAAGATAACGCATAAGCGCACTGTAAAGTTGCATCACACACCTAGCCATCCATAAAGCAATTGTATATCTATCCGATATACAATATACTAAACATCATCATCGTTCCTGGAGATATCGATATGGCACAGTCCGCAACCCGTACAGCCCCTATCAATTTGCGTGCACTGGAATCACAACGCAGCTTGATTGACAGGGCCGCCACTATACTAGGTAAAAACCGCTCAGATTTTATGCTGGAAACCGCCTGCCGCGAAGCCGAAAATATTCTGCTGGATCAGCAACTCTTCAGACTCAACGAGGCGGATTTTAACGCCTTCATGGCGACGCTGGATGCACCCGTCAAAGACAATCCCACGCTACGCAATCTCATGGCGCGCAAAGCGCCATGGGAATAAGCGCCCCCTGCCCCATTGCTGGCACACATGATATTACTGCTTTTGACTGTGGAGACACGACGCTTAATGACTGGCTGCAGCGTCGCGCCATAAAGAACGAAAACAGCGGCGCCTCACGAACTTTTGTCGTGTGCGAAGACAATACCATTATTGCATATTACTCACTAGCAGTAGGCGCTATCACCAGAGAAGAGTCTTCAGGAAAAATACGGCGAAATATGCCTGACCCCATACCCGTGATGGTACTGGGTCGATTAGCAGTTGATGTTGATTGGCAAGGTAAGCAAATGGGAACCGGAATGCTGAAGGACGCCATTCAGCGCACTATTATTGTTGCAGAACAGGCAGGGATCCGTGCCCTGCTTGTTCATGCACTAACAGATAAAGCCAGAAATTTTTATCAGCAATGGGGTTTTCGTAAATCTCTGACGAATGATATGACCTTAATGATAACGCTCGACGAAACCAAAAAGGCCATGACCGGGTAAAATTAAGCCGTGTGACACATAGATGTCGTTTAGCAATCCCACTAATAATACGTAGTATTGCAAGTTCGACGGTCATCGAAACAGGCTTACCAAATAAAGAAATCGAGAACTAGCTCAAAAATATATCCTCTCCGTATCAGGCAGTATGAAACTACTGCTTATTACTCTGCTCGTTCTCCAGCGCTTTGTCCGTAATTTCGCGATACAGGTGTACCAACCGGGCCGCCAGATCCTGATATTCAGGGTGTCGATCGAAAAGTGATTTCACCTGACTCGCATCTTGAAAAACCTTGCTCAGAAACGTGAGGTCATACTCACTCAGTACTTCTCCGTTGTCGACCTTGTCCTTTAGTGTCAGTACACGCGGCAGTCGCTGGGTTTCCAGCCGCTGCATCAGAACAGTAATAACGCCATCATCCTTTTCAGAGGGACCATTCATGTTTTTCACCTATCATTGTTGCATTAGAGAAAATGTACCAAAAACCGGGGTCAGACTGTAGTTTCTTTTTTACCTTTTGACACACGCCAATGCACTGAAAACTTAAGTCTGACCCCGGTTTTTTCATAAAATCTGCCCCTGATTCGGTGTTGGTGGTATATTTATGGCAGTTCTATGTGCAGGAAATATTGAATGAAGCTGAATGTCGATCAATTCCGTGACTGGGAAAATAAATGTATTACCCTGCTGGGGATGTCCGGTGTGGGTAAGACTCGCCTTGCCAATCTGCTGATGAATCAGAACTGGTTCCATTTTTCTGGAGATTACCGGATCGGCACCCGCTATCTGGATGAGGCGATACTGGACAATATCAAGCAAAAAGCCATGCAGGTCCCATTCCTGCGTGACCTTTTGCAGACCGATTCAATTTATATCAATAACAACATTACTGTTTATAATCTGCAACCGGTGTCCAGCTTTCTAGGCAAGCTAGGCAATCCTGAACTGGATGGCCTGCCGTTGAAAGAGTTCATGCACCGCCAGGACCTACATCGCCAGGCGGAGATCTCCGCCATGATGGATGTGCCTGCATTTATTCAGAAAGCGCAGGGGATATACGGTTACAGGAATTTTATCAATGACGCCGGCGGCAGTATCTGTGAACTGGATGGCACCGAGGTGATGCGCGTGCTGAATGAACATACGCTTATTCTCTATATCAAGGCATCGACTCAGGATGAACAAGAGTTGATTCAGCGCGCCCAGAACGATCCCAAACCACTGTATTACCGCGAGGCGTTCCTGGATGAACAGTTGGCGATCTATATGATGGAAAAAGATCTGCAATACGTCGCCGTGATCGATCCTGATGATTTTGTACGCTGGATATTCCCCAAGCTTTTCTATTCGCGCATTCCCCGTTATGAGGCGATTGCAGACCGATATGGGTATACCATCACCACAGAGGAACTTGCCCGAGTGGATTCGGAAGAAGGCTTTATCGCCCTGGTGGAACAAGCCATCGCGCGCAAGGCCCAATAGATAACCTTGAAATAATCATATAAGAGAACAGCGATGCCACTGGTAGCCCCATCAAACCTGCTGACTTTTGAAAAACTGAAAAAGGAAGGCATCACCGTGCTGACGCCTGACTGTGCAAAGCAGCAGGACATCCGGGAGCTGCATATCGGCTTGCTCAACATGATGCCGGACGCTGCCCTGGAGGCAACCGAACGACAATTTTTTCGGCTGGTGGGTGAAAGTAACCAGATCGCACAGTTTTATATGCATCCTTTCTCCCTGAAGGAGATTAAGCGTAGTGCCAAAACTAGCGAATATGTCGAGAATTTTTATGAAACCTTTGAGCAGCTGAAGGAAAGCGGACTGGATGCATTGATTATTACCGGCGCCAATGTAACCCAGCCGGATCTTGCCCTGGAACCCTTCTGGGAGCCATTGATTGATGTCATCGACTGGGCTTTGGAAAATGTCACATCAACGCTTTGTTCCTGCCTGGCCACTCATGCCGTTCTACAGTTTCGTTATGGTCAAAAACGCCGTCTGCTCCCATCCAAACGCTGGGGCGTGTTTACCCACCGGGTGACTGACCGTAAGCACCCCCTGGTGAATGATGTCAATACACTGTTCGAAGTTCCTCACTCCCGCTTCAATCAGGTAGGACGAAAACAATTTGAGGCCGCGGGACTCCATGTGCTGGTGGAGAGCCGCGAGGCCGGTGTGCACCTGGCTGTCAGCGCTGATCTTTTCAGGGCTGTCTTTTTTCAGGGTCACCCTGAATATGACATCATCAGTCTAATGAAAGAATACAAGCGAGAAGTCATCCGCTATGCCAAATATGATCGTGTGGACTACCCGCCTTATCCGGAAAATTATTTTACCCTGAAAACCAAGGCCATACTCGATGAGCACAAAGACCAGGTCATGGCGGCCAGAAGCAGTAAACAAGTCATGCCGGAATTCCCCGAGAAGGTGGTTACCCGCACCCTGCACAATACCTGGCACGATACAGCAGAATCTGTTATCAACAACTGGATTGGCAAGGTCTATCAGATCACGAATAGCGACCGCCGGCTTCCCTTTATGGAAGGCGTTGATCCCGATGATCCTCTACAGCTGCGTCAGAAATAACCCGAATTAATCAGGCAGACACACCTTGGCAGAATACATCTATGACAGGGTGCCGTATGTCACTCAATCTTATCCCAACGCCCATCCGAGGAATCTGGCCGCTATCGCCACCCTTTATGGCCTGAACCCAACGGCTGTCGATCATTGCCGGGTGTTAGTGCTGGGATGCGCCCATGGAGGCAATCTGTTCCCGGTTGCGACCCTTTATCCAGACAGTCAATTTATCGGTATCGATAACTCTGAACGCCAGATAGAAACGGCCCAATCAACTGCCGACACACTGGGACTCAGCAATACCGAGTTGCACTGCATGGATATTCTGGATATCGATGAGCGCATGGGGCAATTTGACTATGTTATTGCCCACGGCATCTACTCATGGGTACCGAGTCATGTGCGGGATAAAGTCTTTCAAATTTGTAAAACACGTCTAACTCCCAATGGCATCGCCTATCTCAGTTATAACGCACTACCTGGCGGACATTTCAACGGGATTGTGCGTGACATCATGCTCTACCGATTCAATGATTATGAAGACCCTGAAGAAGGCGTGAACCAGGCGATTGCCTATCTGGAAAAAATTACGGGCATTATACCGACGCAAGGCAACGCCTATATGTTTCTGCTCAAACTGATCCAGCAAACACAGGTCAGCAGCAAAGATCACGCCTATGTACTGCATGATTACCTTGAAAGAGATAATGATGCTTTTTATTTCCATGAGATAGTAAAAAAGGGGCAGGCGCTTGGTCTTCAGTACCTGGGCGATGCCACCTTTATCGGTCGGGAGTTTGCTAGCCAATCCCCTGAAACTTCCAGAGAGATCATGCCTATCACACGGGATTTAATTGACTTTGAGCAACACATTGATTTTCTGATCAACCGCGTTTTCCGCTGTTCGTTATTTTGTCACGAAGGTCTTTCTATACGCCCAAAGATACCCGAAAATAATCCGGCCAGGCCACTTTATTTTTCCTCAATGGCACAAATTGTCACCCCCCCGAATGGCCAGCAATCGACGGGTATATCCAGTTTCAAAAATAGCTTTGGTAGTGTCATGACTGATCAAAACCCTTTATTCCAGGGCGCCATGAAGCATCTAATCGCTATTTATCCCGAGGCGGTGACGTTCAATCAGCTGCTGGATACTCTACTGCCGGCATTTAAACTGCAGCAATCTGAAAATAACCAGGCCCTGGAACAAGACATTGCATTACTATACGAAATATTGTTACAGGCGCGGTCAAGCAGCCTGATCAACATTACCATCGACAAACCCCCTGTGGTGACTGTTAGCCATGCGTACTCCTCTGAGCACAAACTTGTCGCTGCACCGTTTGCTCGCGTCCAGGCACAGTCAGGGAATATTGTTGTTTCTGCATGGAATGAAAATGTCGGATTGACTGAGTTTGACTGCCATTTACTGCGCCTCCTGGATGGAACGCGGAAAATCCGGGAGCTGAAAAAAGAGATGTTATCACGCCACGAGAATGGCAGCCTCAAGATTCCCATCGAAAACACTGCATCGATACAGAGCCACGAGTACGTTAAGATTATAAAAAAGATGGTAGATAGCCGTCTTGAATTCTTTGCAAAATCCGGGCTCTTGCTGACAAAGTAGTCATTGGCTCTAATGAACCATTACAACTGCGATAGATATCAAATTGTTAATCAGGCAATAATTAAATGACAGAATACATCTATGACAAGGTGCCATATGATATCCGCGCATTCCCCAACGCACACCCGAGGAATCTGGCCGCTATCGGTACCCTTTATGGCCTGAGCCCAACGGCAGTCGATCATTGCCGGGTGTTAGTGCTGGGATGCGCCCAGGGAGGCAACCTGTTCCCGATAGCAACACTTTATCCGGGTAGCGAATTTATTGGTATCGATAACTCTGAACGCCAGATAGAGGCGGCCCAATCAACCGCCAGGACGCTGGGACTCAGCAATACCGAGCTACACTGCATGGATATTCTGGATATCGATGAGCGTATGGGACAATTTGACTATATCATTGCCCACGGTATCTATTCATGGATACCAGGTCATGTGCGGGACAAAGTCTTTCAAATCTGCAAAACACTGTTGACCCCTAATGGTATCGCCTATCTTAGTTATAACACCCTTCCCGGTTGGCATATCAACGGCACTGTACGTGACATCATGCTCTACCGATTCAATGATTATAAAGACCCTGAAGAAGGTGTGAACCAGGCAATTGCCTATCTGGAAAAAATTACGGGCATCATACCGACGCAAAACAACGCCTATATGTTCCTGCTTAAACAGATCCAGACCCAGGTCAGCAGCAATAATCACTCTTATCTACTTCATGAATATCTCGGGGAAATCAATGATGCTTTCTACTTCCACGAGATTGTAAAAAAGGGAGAGGCGCTTGACCTTCAGTACTTAGGCGATGCCACCTTTATCGGCAAGGAGTTCACTAGTCAATCTCCTGAAATATCCAGCAAACTCAATCCCATTTCTCGGGATTTGATCGACTTTGAGCAGCATTTTGATTTCCTGGTCAACCGTAATTTCCGCTGCTCGTTATTTTGCCATAAAGAAATTTCTTTACACTCCAGGATACTCGAAAGCAATCCGGCAAAATCGCTTTATTTTTCCTCTATGGCACAGGTTTTCGATCCCCCGAATGGCCAGCGATCAACTGGCATATCCAGCTTCAGAAATAGCGGGGGTGGTGTCATGGTCGAACAAAACCCTTTATTTCAAGGGGCTATGAAGCATCTTATCGCTATTTATCCTGAGGCAATGACATTCTGTCAATTGGTGGAAACGCAGCTGCCTGCGTACAATCAGAAAAACCCGGTAAAAGATCATGCCCTGGAACAAGACGTCGCATTGCTGTACACCAAATTACTGCAGGCCCGCGCATTCAGCATGATCAACATTACCGCCGACAAGCCTCCTGTGTCGACTGTTGACCACGACGCCGGACACAGACCGATAGCCGTGCCGTTTGCCCGCATTCAGGCGCAGTCAGGCAATATTGTTGTTTCTGCGTGGAATGAGAATGTCGGGATAAATGAATTATCCTGCCATTTACTAACCCTTCTGGATGGGACGCGGCAGATTCGGGAACTGAATCAGGCAATGCTGTCACTCTATGAAGATGGCACTCTCAACACACCCACCGATAACACTGCATCGGCACAAGGAGCTGACCTTAATAAGCTTGTTGAGAATGGTCTGGAAAGCAGTCTTAAGTTCTTTGCAAAATCAGGGCTTCTGATATCACAATAACGACAACATTAAGCTCACTCCGGCCATTCCAGTGTCTGTTCCATTTTAAGCACTTGAGTATCACCAGCGCAGGCAATCTTGAATTCCAGCACCCAGTCACCCCCCATACGAAATTCGCTGCTCTGTCCTTGATAGCGGCCATTACCTGCCACCAATTCCACGAACACGCTATCCTGAGACATCTCCATGCCGGGCATATATTGGCGAAACTCAGCGCGACAGTTATCGATATTCTGGCCGTCCTGATTCAAGATGCTGACGAGAAACTGCGCCTTTTCTCCGACCTCCAGAGGGTCGGGGTCAGTGTTTATTCTGACCGTATAATCTCCCGCATGGAGCACCGTGCCGCCTGGCTGCTCCGAGCAGGCACCGATTAACACCAGCCAAAGTGATATGAATAGAAAACGATACGTCATGATTGGTCAGTCCTATATTAGGCGTACTTCTGGATCAATTCCGGTTGGTATCCATCAGGGCAGTCATTATTTTTTTAAACGTGCTGCGATCCGCAATCGCAAGGCATTGAGCTTGATGAATCCTGCAGCATCCTTTTGATCATATTTTCCTTTATCGTCTTCAAACGTGGCGATATCTGCGTCGAAAAGGCTGTTATCATCTGACTTCCTGCCGACGACCTGAACATTACCCTTATACAGCTTGAGGCGCACTTCGCCATTCACTACTGCCTGAGACATATCGATCATGTTCTGAAGCATCTCCCGCTCAGGGCTCCACCAGTAACCGTTATATATCAGGCTGGCGTAACGTGGCATCAATTCATCTTTGAGATGGGCGACTTCACGGTCCAGTGTAATGGACTCCAGGGCGCGATGTGCCTTGAGCATGATCGTGCCACCTGGCGTTTCATAACAACCCCGGGACTTCATACCCACATAGCGGTTTTCCACAATATCAAGGCGACCAATCCCGTTTTGCCCACCGAGCTGGTTCAAGGTCGCCAGAACTATGGCAGGACTCATGGCCTCGCCATTGACGGCTGTGATATCACCATTCGCATAAGAAAGCTCGATATAAACCGGCTGATCCGGTGCCTGCTCCGGCGCAACAGACCAGCGCCACATGTCCTGTTCCGGCTCACACCAGGGATCTTCAAGACACCCACCTTCATAGGATATATGCAGCAGGTTGGCATCCATAGAATAGGGGGATTTCGTGCCGCGTTTCTTTTCAATAGGAATGCCGTGTTGCTCAGCGTATGCCAGCAATTTCGCGCGCGAATTCAGATCCCATTCCCGCCACGGTGCAATCACATGAATATCTGGCTTAAGTGCGTAGGCGCCCAATTCAAAACGCACCTGATCATTCCCCTTGCCAGTAGCGCCATGCGAAATGGCATCTGCGCCCGTCTCCGTTGCAATTTCGACCAAACGTTTGGCAATAAGCGGCCGGGCAATGGACGTACCCAGCAGGTACTCTCCCTCATAGATGGTATTGGCTCGAAACATGGGAAAAACATAGTCGCGAACGAACGCCTCACAGAGATCCTCGACATAGATTTCCTTCACCCCCAACGCCTCGGCCTTGGCACGGGCGGGCTCAACTTCCTCACCCTGCCCGATGTCGGCGGTGAAGGTAACCACCTCACAGCCATAGGTCTCCTGCAGCCAACGCAGAATGACAGCGGTATCAAGGCCACCGGAATAGGCAAGTACGACTTTTTTGATTTCAGACATGGTGTTTGTGCTTCAGGCTACTATTTTCAATGCTTCTCTTATTGCCCCCTCACCCCAACCCTCTCCCTGAGGGAGAGGGAGTTAACAGGACAGTATACTCTTTTATCTTTTCTCTGCCTTTCTAGCCGACCGCTTCAAACGCGACAGCAACCGTCTCGCCATCTCACCAAACATTTCGGTCTGGGTGGGATGAGGATGAATAGCGCCGGCAACCTGGTCGAGAGTCATATGACCTGCAACCATCATCACAGCCTCACCGATCAAAGTATCTGCATGGTCTGCCAGGAAATGAACGCCGATAATTCGGCGATTGGTTTTGTCGGCCACAATCTTGATCATGCCCAGTGTCTCATTGGTAATCATGGCCTTGGCATCAATGCTGAAGGGCATTTTGACTTCAACTGCATCCACACCATTGGCCTTGGCTTGTGCGACTGACAAACCAACAAATGCAGCCTGGGGTCGGGTAAAGATTACCCCGCAATCCTTATCCTGATCATATGTTGCTAGTTCACCGGTAATCGTTGCAGCCGCTACCCGCCCCTGCTGTCCTGCGGTGTGGGCCAACATCAGGCCACCTATCACATCGCCGACCGCAAAGATGTGTGGCACATTGGTCCGACAACTGGCATCAGCCTTGATAATACTTTTTTCACTGACGATGCCCGCATTATTCAGATTCAGGGGTTCCAGCACTGGGCGCTTGCCTGTTGCCATCACGACATAGTCACACGCTGCGGTGTGTGCCTTGCCGGCATCATCTTCATAATTAACGGTCATGGTCCCCGGCGCACCCTCGATAGCACCTATCTTGACAGACGTCATGACCTTGAGCCGAGGCTCATCACTTAAAATACCCGTAAGCTGCGTAGCGATCTCGGACTCAACTTCGGCAAGAATACGCTCTTGCGCTTCCAGTAAAGTGACCTCACTACCAAAATCCTGAAAAATCTGCGCCATCTCCAGACCAATCGCGCCGCCGCCAATAACCACCATACGCCCGGGGACCTTACTCAAACCCCACACGGTATCCGACGTCAAAACACCGCCTTCCTGTACACCTGCTTCGGCGCCAGGTATCGGTGGCACATAGGGCGGTGCGCCAGTGGCAATCACCGCACAACCAAAACTGATACGCTCCCCCTTGCTGCGATCGCCTAATGAAGACCGTGCATGAGGATCCTTACTGTTGGCCGAGGCATCGATAAAAAGCTGATGATCAGACTCGAAGGAAGCATAGCCCTGTATCACTTTGATCTTCACGCCTTTGTCTGTCTTAAGCGCCATTTCGCCGCGGGTTTCCAGGATTCGGCGGCGGGTCTTTTCCAGCAAGGGCCAGTCCAGTTTTGCATCGGTGGTACCGGTGACCCCCAGGTGTTTGTCGTGGGCGCGGTCACGGATCCGGTCCGCCGCCGCACGCCATGCCTTGGACGGGATACAACCCCGCCACAGGCATTCCCCACCGGGGAACGGAGCATCATTGATCATGGCAACCTTGAGTCCATGCCCTACCAGGTCACGGGCACAATCCTCTCCACCAGGGCCGCCACCGATTATTACAACATCATAATCCCAATCGCCTTCGGGGATGGTCGGCCCGGGAGCGCCCATCCATGCCTCAGGATGTTCGATAGTCTGTTTCAATGTATTTAAATACTGGGCTACCTGGGCGCCGTTCACCACCCGATGATCAGCTGTAATTGTCAGCGGCATACCTTCCTTACCCGCAGTGGAGATCGCCAGTATGGCGGCTATCCCAGGGGTTGGAATGGCGTCGAAATTGCTGACGCCCAACATACCCATATTGGATACCATGAAGGTAGGGTTGGAGAACTCTTCCGGTTTGAGACGACGATGACGTGCCTTACCAACCAGTTCCTTCCAGCTAGCATTCAATTCTTCCAGTGAGCGAGATTCACAATCCCGCAATACAGGCACCACCAGACCACCGTCATCGGCGGAGACCGCCATACCCACGTCAACATTACTGCGCTCAACCAGTTTGTCCGCCGGCTGATAAGCCCAGTTCATGCTGGGATGTTCCTGCATGGCCAGCGCACAGGCCTTGGCAATGGCCACGGTCACTGAAACACCATTTTTCTTTGCCGCCCGGATCAGTGCGTCCGGATGGGCGTTAACCGTCACACGGAAAGTCGGCATGGTCAGGGAGCCACTGATGTTCTGGCTAATGGCGCGCTCCAGAGATGTCATCTTGCGGCCATCTCCAGGTACCTGAACTTCAGGCATGGCCGACGCTCCGCCAGGAACTGATGCCGTCGCGGCACCCTGCTGAAAGGCCTGCTGAACATCACTGCCGGTGATAGCACCATCCGGGCCACTGCCAGCCAGCGCAGCAAGATCCACTCCGTATTCAGCCGCC